>WFOW01000153.1 GCA_015487895.1 Gammaproteobacteria bacterium
CAGGATGGCGTCGCGGTCCATCTCCGGCGCCATCTTGATCGCCTGGGCCACTGCGTGGCTGGACTCCAGCGCCGGGATGAGGCCCTCGACGCGGGTCAGGCGATGGAAGGCCTCCAGCGCCTCCTCGTCGGTGACCGCCACATAGCTGGCGCGGCCGCTGTCCTTGAGCCAGGCGTGTTCCGGCCCCACGCCCGGATAGTCCAGGCCGGCGGAGATGGAATGGGTCTCGATGATCTGGCCGTCGGGGTCTTCCATCAGATAGGTGCGGTTGCCGTGCAGCACCCCGGGCTGGCCGGCGCACAGGGGCGCGGCGTGACGGCCGGTCTCCAGCCCCTCGCCCGCGGCCTCCACGCCGTAGATGGCGACCTGCTCGTCCTCCAGGAAGGGATGGAACAGGCCGATGGCGTTGGAGCCACCGCCGACGCAGGCGACGAGGGCGTCCGGCAGGCGCCCCTCGGCCTCGAGGATCTGGCGGCGTGCCTCGCGCCCGATCACCGCCTGGAAGTCGCGCACCATGGCGGGATAGGGATGGGGCCCCGCCACCGTGCCGATGACGTAGAAGGTGTCGTCGACATTGGTCACCCAGTCGCGCAGCGCCTCGTTGAGGGCGTCCTTGAGGGTGCGCGAGCCCGAGCGCACCGGCACCACCTCGGCGCCGAGCAGGCGCATGCGGTAGACGTTGATCTGCTGGCGCCCGACGTCGACCTCGCCCATGTAGACCACGCAGCGCATGCCGAGGCGCGCGGCCACGGTCGCCGTCGCCACCCCGTGCTGGCCGGCGCCGGTCTCGGCGATGAGGCGCGTCTTGCCCATGCGCCGGGCGAGCAGCGCCTGCCCCACGGTGTTGTTGATCTTGTGGGCTCCGGTGTGCGTGAGGTCCTCGCGCTTGAGGTAGATGCGCGCCCCGCCCAGGCGCCGGCTCCAGCGCTCGGCGTGGTAGAGCGGCGTGGGCCGCCCGACGTAGTGGGCGAGGTCGCGGTCGAGCTCGGCGAGGAACTCCGGGTCGCGCAGGTAGCGCTCGTAGGCGGCCGTCAGCGCCTCGAGCGGCGCCATCAGCGTCTCGGCCACGAAGCGCCCGCCGAAGCGGCCGAAATGCCCGGCCGCATCCGGCAGGGCCGTGCCGGGCGCCGCCGGCTCAGGGATGCTCGCCACGTCTCACCTCCCGCATGAATGCCTCGATCCGCTCGGGGTCCTTGAGGCCCGGGGCGCTCTCGACCCCGCTCGAGACGTCCACCGCCCACGGCCGCACGCGGCGCACCGCTTCGGCCACGTTGCCGGGGTGCAGCCCGCCGGCGAGGACCACCGGGAGGCCGACATCCCCCGGCACGCGCCCCCAGTCGAAGGCCTCGCCGCTGCCGCCGGTGCGCCCGCCGCCGTGGCTGTCGAGCAGCAGGCCGGCGGCGTCCGGATAGCGCCGCGCGTACGCGCGCGGGTCGGCCCCCTCCCCCATGGGCACGGCCTTGAGGTAGGGCAGGCCGAAGCGCCGGCACAGCTCCGGCGGCTCCGCGCCGTGGAACTGCAGCAGCCCGACCGGCACCCGCGCGAGCACCGCCTCCACCGCCTCCGGCTCCGGATCGACGAACAGCGCCACCGCGGTCACGAATGGCGGCAGCGCGCGTGCGATCTCCGCCGCCGCCTCCGCGCCGACGGCGCGCCGGCTCGCGGGATGGAAGACCAGCCCCACGGCGTCGGCGCCGTGCCGCGCCGCGCACAGGGCGTCCTCCACGCGCGTGACGCCGCAGATCTTGACGCGAACGCGAGCCAATCCCGCCCCCGGCGGCCCCGAAGCCGCATCAGCTTAGCACGCCGGCGCCCGGCCCCGGCAGCCAGGCGGGCGCTGCCGGTCCCGGGAGGCCGAAGCGCTCCGGATAGCGTGCCCCCAGCAGGTAGAGGCCGGCGGCCGGCGCCGTGGGCCCGGCGGCGGCGCGGTCGCGGCCCGCGAGCAGCTCGCCGATCCACTCGGGCGGGCGCTCGCCGCGGCCCACGAGGAGGAGGCTCCCGACGACGATGCGCACCATATGGTGCAGGAA
>WFOW01000154.1 GCA_015487895.1 Gammaproteobacteria bacterium
ATTTGGCGCGCGTTGATATAGTGGTTTCGCCGGTCCGGCCATGACGGCGTGACGGCCGAAGCCCGTCCCGTGCAGCCCGACCCGGCCCGAGCCGGTCTTTTTGTGCGCGGACCCGCGCGCCCGCCGGCCCGGCCCCACCGTCCGCAGGGTCTATCCGGCGTGCCGCGTGGCCGTGCCCCGGCCCGACGAGGGCGGGGCGTCTCCGGGCGCCCGTCCCCGCGGCCGCGATCCTGCGAGACGCGACGACGGACAGCAACCCTTGGACAGCGCTCCCACACCCGCCGCCCGGCACCGCTCCCCGACCGGCCCCGTGGCGGTCCTGCTCCTGATGGCCGGCGCCTGCCTGGCCTGCGCGGCGCGGCGCCCGCACGGCGCGCGCGCTCCCGCATCCCCCCTGCACGGCGGTGGCGTGGTCGAGCGCGCGAGAGAAGGAAACCATGAAGAGAATGCTCGTCAACGCAACTCAGCCGGAAGAGTTGCGCGTGGCCATGGTGGACGGCCAGCGGCTCTACGACCTCGACATCGAGACGCCCTCGCGCGAGCAGAAGAAGGGCAACATCTACAAGGCTAGGATCACCCGCATCGAGCCCAGCCTGGAGGCGGCCTTCGTCGACTACGGCGCCGAGCGCCACGGCTTCCTCCCCTTCAAGGAGATCGCGCGCAGCTACCTCGACACCTCCAAGGCCGAGGGCGGGCGCATCAGCGTCAAGGACGCCCTCAAGGAGGGCCAGGAGCTCATCGTCCAGGTCGAGAAGGAGGAGCGCGGCACCAAGGGCGCCGCGCTCACGACCTTCGTCAGCCTGGCGGGGCGCTTCCTCGTGCTCATGCCCAACAACCCGCGCGCGGGCGGGGTCTCGCGCCGCATCGAGGGCGAGGAGCGCGCCCAGATGCGCGAGATCATGAACGCCCTGCAGTACCCCTCCGGCATGGGCGTCATCGTGCGCACCGCGGGCGTGGGCCGCTCCATCGAGGAGCTGCAGTGGGACCTCGACTACCTCCTGCACCTGTGGGAGGCGATCCAGAAGGCGGCCGGCACCCGACCTGCGCCCTTCCTGATCTACCAGGAGAGCAACCTCATCATCCGGGCGCTGCGCGACTATCTGCGCGCCGACATCGGCGAGGTCATCATCGACAGCCCCGAGGTCTACGAGCAGGCTCGGCAGTTCATGGAGCAGGTGATGCCGCAGAGCCTGCACAAGCTCAAGCTCTACCAGGACCGCATCCCGCTCTTCTCGCGCTTCCAGATCGAGAGCCAGATCGAGAGCGCCTACCAGCGCGAGGTGCCCCTGCCCTCGGGCGGCTCCATCGTCATCGACCACACCGAGGCCCTGGTCTCCATCGACATCAATTCGGCGCGCGCCACCAAGGGCGCCGACATCGAGGAGACCGCCCTGCAGACCAACCTCGAGGCGGCCGAGGAGATCGCCCGCCAGCTGCGCATCCGCGACCTGGGCGGGCTGATCGTGATCGACTTCATCGACATGTCGGCGGCGCGCAACCAGCGCGAGGTGGAGAACCGCCTGCGCGAGGCCCTCAAGATGGACCGCGCGCGCGTGCAGGTGGGCCGGATCTCGCGCTTCGGCCTCCTGGAGATGTCGCGCCAGCGCCTGCGCACCTCGCTCGGCGAGTTCGCCCACGAGGTCTGCCCGCGCTGCGAGGGCCAGGGCAGCATCCGCAGCGTGGAGTCGCTGGCGCTGGCGGTGCTGCGCGTCCTGCAGGAGGAGGCGATGAAGGAGCGCACGGGGCGCGTCATCGCCCACCTGCCCGTGCCGGTGGCCACCTATCTCCTCAACGAGAAGCGCCGCCACCTGGAGCAGATCGAGGACCAGCACAACGTGCGCCTGACGCTGGTCCCTACCCCGGCGCTGGAGACGCCCAAGTACCGGATCCAGCGTGTGCGCGCCGACGAGGTGGGCGCCGAGGCGCGAGAGGTGAGCTACCGGCTGGCCGAGGCCCCGGAGGAGCTTCCGGAGGCTCCGGAGCCGGTGGAGGCGCGCGTCAACGGCGGCGAGAGCCCCGCGGTCCAGGCCGTCCCGCCGCCGAAGCCCGTCCCCGAGGATCCCGCGCGTGGCATGACGCCCGTCTCCGAGGCCGAGCGCCAGGCGCGCGAGGGCGGCCTGATCCGGCGCATCTGGAGCAGCCTCTTCGGCCGGCAGAGCGAGACGGGCGACGAGCCTCAGGAAGGGGAGCGCGACGGGCAGGCCGCCACGCCCGGACAGGAGAGGCCCTCGGCACGGCGGGGCGCGCGGGCCGGGAGCGCCGCGGCAGGGGGCTCGCGCCGGCGCTCGCGCCGAGGCGGCCGCCGCCGTGCGGGCGCCCGCAAGGGCGAGGGCCAGACCCGGGACCCGGCAGCGCCGGAGGAGACCTCCGCAGCGGACGAGAGCAAGGAAGAAGCCAAGGCCGTCACGGAAACCGCTCAAGCCCCAACGGCCGGCAGCCGTCCGGAAGGGGGCGCACCGGAGGAGGAGGAGGCGAAGCCGGCCGGGACCCCATCCAACGGGGAGCCTGCACCTGCCGATGCGGCGGAAGGCACGGCCTCCGGCGGCACCACAGGCACGCGCCGACGCGGCAGGCGTGGCGGGCGCCGGCGCCGTCGCGGCGGCCGTGCCGCCCGCCAGGCAGAAGGGGAAGAGGCGCCGGCCTCGGGCGAGCCGGGTCAGGAACCGCGCGCACCCGCGGGCGAGGCAGGCCGCACGAGCACCGACGGCCCAGCACACGGAGCCGGCGAGCCTTCCACCAGCGGAGCCGCAGAGGCACCCTCCCCCGCGCGGGCGACCGCCCGCTCTCCGGACGGTGACGAGCCCGCCTTGCGAGGGCAGCCCGTGCCCGCTCCGTCGGCACCGGCCCCCGCACCGGCCAGCGAGAATGGGCATGGAGCCCCCGACGGCACGGCCTCCCTCCGCGAGCCGGCCCGAGAAGGCGCGGCCGCGGAGCAGCGCTCGGCCCGCCCCCTCGAGCGCGCCGCCGACCGCGACGCCTGAGAAGACGCGCTCAGGCCGGCAGGCGCTCGCGGCGCAGGTGCTCGACGAGGCCGCGCACCGCGGCCTCGACGAGGTCGATCACCTGCTCGAAGCCCGCGGCGCCGCCGTAGTAGGGATCCGGCACCTCCTCGAATCCGAGGTCCGGGGCGAACTCCATCAGCAGGCGCAGCTTGCCCGCGTGCTGCGGCGGGCAGGCCCGCTGCAGCGCCTCGAGGTTCTCGCGGTCCATCGCCAGGATGTAGTCGAAGCGCGCGAAGTCGGCCTCGGTGATGCGGCGCGCGCGGTAGCCGCTGAGGTCGATTCCGCGCCGTGCCGCCGCTTCCTGGGCACGCGGGTCCGGCGGCTCGCCCACATGGAAGGCGTGGGTCCCCGCCGAATCCACCTCCACGAGCCCCGCGAGCCCCTCCTCCTCCAGGACGCGGGCCATGATGCCCTGGGCCGTGGGCGAGCGGCAGATGTTGCCGAGGCAGACGAAGAGGATCCTGATCACGTGGCGCTTCTCCGCTGGCGAGGGAGCGCGTATCTTACGGGGACTCCGGCCGCTCCGCCACGCGGCCACCCGGAGCTCCCGCCATGACCCCATGCATCCCCCTGACGGAAGGCCAGTGAGCGCCGGGGTGGCCCGCTTCGACGATCCCGCGCGCCTGCGCGCCCTGCTCGGCCTGGAGCTCGACTGGGACGGGCACCGGTGGCAGGTGGTCGACATCCTGCCGGAAGGGCCGATGGTGGTGCTGCAGGCGACCGACGGCGCGCGCGAGATCCAGCCGAACCAGCACGGCGATGCGGCGCGCCGCGTGCCGCTTCGCCGCGAGGTGCCGGCACGCGACGCCGACGGCGAGCCGCATCCGGACCTGCTCGCCCTGCTGGCCGCAGCGGGGCTCTTCGGCCCCGACGCGCGCTAGCCGCCGGCGCGCAGCATCGCCTCCGCGCGCAGCAGGTCGGCCTCGGTGTCGATGCCGGGCCCCGGCAGCTCGCGGGCCTCGTCGACGTAGATCCGCGCCCCGTGCCACAGGGCGCGGAGCTGCTCCAGCGCCTCCGCCCGCTCCACCGGCGCGGCCCCCCAGCCCGCGTAGCGGCGCAGGAAGCCCGCGCGGTAGGCGTAGAGACCCACGTGCCGCCGCCACGGGCATCCGGGCGGCAGCACCGGCGGCACCCCTTCGGCGAAACCCTCCCGGTGCCAGGGCACGGGCGCGCGGCTGAAGTAGAGCGCGAAGCCCTGCGCGTCGAGCACCACCTTGACGACGTGCGGGTCGGCGAGCTCGGCGCCATCCACCAGCGGCGCGCAGAGCGTGGCCACGTCGGCCTCGGGCCGCGCGGCGAGGGCCTCCGCGGCCTGCCGCGGCAGCGAGGGCGGCAGGAAGGGCTCGTCGCCCTGCACGTTGACTACGATGGTCTCGTCCGGCCAGCCCTCGCGTTCGGCCACCTCGGCGATGCGCTCGGTGCCGGAACGGTGCCGCGGCGAGGTCATGACGGCGCGCACCGGCAGGCCTTCGAGGGCGGCGGCCACCTCGGTGTCGTCGACGGCCACGAGGACCTCCTCCGCCCCGCACTCGAGCGCGCGCCGCGCCACCCGACGCACCAGCGGCTCTCCGCCCAGCGCACGCAGGGGCTTGTCCGGCAGCCGGGCGGCGGCGCGCCGCGCCGGCACCACCACCCGGAAGGCGGCGCCCACCCCCTTACTCCACCTCCTCGTCCGCGGGCAGCCGGCGCGCCTCCTCCTCGAGCATCACGGGGATGCCGTCGCGGATCGGGAACGCCAGACGGTCGGCCTTGCAGACCAGCTCCTGCTCGGCCTTGCGGTAGACGAGCGGGCCCTTGCACACCGGGCACGCCAGGATCTCGAGCAGCTTCGGGTCCATCGCTTGCTCCCGGAAAGTGGCGCGCGGGGAACGCCCCCGCGGCCGGCCACACGGCCTAATACCCTACACCACGCATGTCCCCTCGGGGGCGAGGCTCAGACCCGCAGGCCGCGCTCGCGCAGGCGCGCGAGGACGCGCTCGAGGATGCGGGGATCGGCCTCCACCTCGGCCACCGCCGCCCAGGCGTCGGCGAGCCCCAGGCGCTCGCACTTGACCGCGTCCTTCTCCGTCATCACCACCGGCAGCCCGTCGCCGAAGGCAAGCTCGCGCGCGCGGAAGTCGTGGTGGTCGGGAAAGGGGTGCGGCACCACCTCGAGGCCCGCGCGCCGCAGCGACTCGAAGAAGCGCGCCGGGTGGCCGATGCCGGCCACCGCGTGCACGCGCCGTCCCCGCCAGGCCTCCGGCGGCTCGCGGACCCCGTCGCGGAGCCGACGCAGGGCCGAGACCCGCAGGCGCATCCCGAGCTCGCCCGGCCCCGGCAGCCCGTTGGTGACGACGAGATCCACCTCCCGCAGCCTGCGCGCGGGCTCGCGCAGGGGACCGGCAGGCAGGCAGCGGCGGTTGCCGAGCCGCCGCACCCCGTCCAGCACGGCGATCTCCATGTCGCGGGCGAGGCGGTGGTGCTGGAGGCCGTCGTCGGCGAGCACGACCTCGCAGCGGTGATGCTCCACCAGGGCCCGTGCCGCCGCCACCCGGTCGGGCCCCACGGCCATGGGGCATCCGCAGGCGCGCGCGAGCAGCACGGCCTCGTCGCCGACCATGCGGGGATCGCTGTCGGGGCGCACCTGCTGCGGCCAGGTGCGCGCGCGCCCGCGGTAGCCGCGCGCGACGATCCCCACCCGCAGCCCGGCATCGGCGAGCCCCCGCGCCAGCCAGGCGACGAGCGGCGTCTTGCCGGTGCCGCCGACGGTGACGTTGCCGACGACCACCACGGGCGCCCCCACCTCCAGCGGGCGGCGCAGGCCGTGCCGGTAGGCCGCGCGCCGCGCCGTCGCGGCGCCGCACCACAGCCAGCCCAGCGG
>WFOW01000155.1 GCA_015487895.1 Gammaproteobacteria bacterium
ACCTGCGCGCGCGCATGGGGCGCGACGCGCCCGTGGACGAGGCGCGCCTGCGCGCCGGGCTCGAGCGCCTGTTCGGGCCCCTGCCGAAGGACGCGGTCGACTGGCAGCGCGCGGCGGCGGCGCTCGCGGCGCTGCGCCCGCTCGCCGTGGTCACGGGCGGGCCCGGGACCGGCAAGACCACCACCGTGGTGCGCATCCTGGCGCTGCTGCTCGAGCAGCGCCCGGACCTCGTCGTGCGCCTCGCCGCGCCCACGGGCAAGGCCGCCGCGCGGCTCGCGGAGGCGGTGCGCGCCCAGAAGCGCACGCTCGCCGTGGACGATGCGGTGCGCGAGCGCATCCCGGAGGAGGCCGCCACGGTGCACCGCCTGCTCGCGCCGGACCGCCTCGGGCGCTTCCGCCACCACGCGCGCGAGCCGCTGCCCGTGGACGTGCTGGTGCTCGACGAGGCCTCCATGGTGGACCTGCCGCTGATGGCGCGCCTGCTCGACGCGCTGCCGCCCTCGGCGCGGCTGGTGCTCCTCGGCGACCGCCACCAGCTCGCCTCCGTGGAGGCCGGCAGCGTGCTCGCGGACCTGTGCGGGAGCGGGCCGCGCTGGCGGCCGGAGACGCGCGATGCGCTGGTGCGCGTCGGCGCCGTCGCGGGCGAGGCCGCCCCGCCGGCCGACCCCGCCGCGCCCGAGCCCGCCGACGTGCAGGTGGAGCTGCGCGAGAGCCGCCGCTTCGGCCCCGGGAGCGGCATCGGCCGGCTCGCCGCCTGGGTGCGCGAGGCGGGCCCGTCGCCCGAGGCGCGCGAGGCGGAGGCGCTGCTCGCGGGCCACGGCGACCTCGCCTGGCTGCGCTGGACGGGCGCGGAGCGCCTGCCGCCGGAGGCGCTCGAATGGCTGGAGCGCCGCTTCGCCCCCGTGCTCGAGGCGGAGGACGCGCCCGAGGCGCTGGCGCGGCTCGAGCGCGCGCGCGTGCTGTGCGCGCTGCGCGAGGGGCCGGCGGGCGCCGCCGGCCTCAACGCCGAGGTCGAGGCGCGGCTGCGCGCGCGCGGGCTGGTGCGCGGCGCGGGCGCGGCCTGGCGCGGGCGGCCCGTGATCGTGACGGCCAACGACTACGCCCTCGGCCTCTACAACGGCGACGTCGGCGTGCTGTGGCCGCGCGACCCGGCCGAGCCCGAGCGCCTCGCCGCCTGGTTCGCCGACGGCGCCGGCGGCGTGCGCGCGGTGCCGCTGCGCCAGCTCCCCGCGCACGCCACCGCCTTCGCGCTCACGGTGCATCGCGCGCAGGGCTCGGAGTACGACGACGTGCTGCTGGTGCTGCCGCCGCGGCCGCACCCGCTGGTCACGCGCGAGCTGGTCTACACGGGCGTCACGCGCGCGCGCCGGCACCTGACCCTGCTCTCGGGCCTGGAGACCCTGCTCGCCGGCTGCGCGCGCGCCACCGAGCGCGCCTCGGGGCTCGCCGCGCGCCTCGGCTGGTGAGCCGCCGCCTGAGGCGGCAGCGGCGGGAGGCGGTTTACGGTCCACGGTTGACGGTGGACAGTGAACCGTACCCCGTAGCCCGTCTCCCGTCACCCGCAACCCGCCTCCGCGACGCCATTGATCTGGATCAATCACGCCTCCGGCGCGCGCCGATAGGCTTGCGCGCGGACCATGGCGAGTCTCTTTGCCTTTGCGGGCCCCGGCCGGCTCTTGGCCGGGGCGCTTTTCTGAACGGTCCGCTTCCTTACGACGAAAGGCCGCACGCACGACGCGGAGGGTTGCCGATGCCGAAGCCGATGCACGAGACACCGATGCTGGACGAGCTCGAGAAGGGGCCGTGGCCGAGCTTCATCACGGGCATCAAGCGGCTCGCCCGGCGCAAGGACATGATGGTCGACCTGCTCGGGCAGCTCGAGCACTCCTACCAGACGCGCAAGGGCTACTGGAAGGGCGGCACGGTCGGCGTCATCGGCTACGGCGGGGGCGTCATCCCGCGCTTCTCGGAGGTGGCGCACGCCTTCCCGGAGGCGGCCGAGTTCCACACCATCCGCATCATGCCTGCGCCCGGCATGCACTACACGACGGACGTGCTCCGGCGGATCTGCGACGTGTGGGAGGAGCACGGCTCCGGGCTCATCTCCATGCACGGCCAGTCCGGGGACCTGCAGCTCCAGGGCTGCACCACGGACAAGGTGCAGGTGGTCTTCGACGCGCTCAACGAGATGGGCTTCGACATGGGCGGCGCCGGTCCCGCCGTGCGCACGGCCATGTCCTGCGTGGGCCCGGCGCGCTGCGAGCACGCCTGCTACGACACGGCGCGCGCCCACCGCGAGGTGCTGAACGTCTTCCTCGACGACCTGCACCGCCCGGCGCTGCCCTACAAGTTCAAGTTCAAGTTCTCCGGGTGCCCCAACGACTGCATGAACGCGCTGCAGCGCGCGGACATGGCGGTGATCGGCATCTGGCGCGACACCATCCGCATCGACCAGGAGCGCGTGCGCGAGTACGTCGCCGAGAAGGGGCGCCAGTACGTCCTGGACAACGTCGTCACGCGCTGCCCGACCTCCTGCATCTCGCTGAAGGACGACGACACGCTCGAGATCCGCGACAAGGACTGCGTGCGCTGCATGCACTGCATCAACGTGATGACCAAGGCGCTCTCTCCCGGGAGGGAGCGCGGCGTGACGGTGCTGCTCGGCGGCAAGCGCACGCTCAAGATCGGCGACCTCTTCGGCACCGTGATCGTGCCCTACCACCGCATGGAGACCGACGAGGACTTCCGCTGGCTGGTGGAGCTCGCCCAGCGCATCGTGGACTTCTGGGCCGAGAACGCGCTGGAGCACGAGCGCGTGGGCGAGACCATCGAGCGCATGGGGCTCGCCAACTTCCTGGAGGGCATCGGCATCGAGCCCGATCCCCACATGCTCAAGCACCCGCGCACCAGCTCCTACGTGCGCACCGACGGCTGGGACGAGGCCGCCCGGCGCTGGTACGAGCGCCAGGCCGAGCGCGAGCGCGCCGCGGGCTGAGACGAGAGGAGGGTACGGACGATGGCACAGGCACAGCCGCGCATGCCCATCGAGAGCGGGGTCCCGGACCACTTCCAGTACATGCACCCGGCGCTGCGGCGCAACTACGGCATGTGGGCCTGGCACGACCGCCCGCGCCCGGGGGTGCTGCACCACGTCTCCGAGACCGGCGAGGAGGTGTGGACCGTGCGCGCCGGCACGCAGCGCCAGCTCGACGTGGACACGGTGCGCAAGCTCTGCGACATCGCCGACGAGTTCGCCGACGGCCACATGCGCTTCACCATCCGCAGCAACGTGGAGTTCACGGTCACGGACGAGAGCAAGGTGGAGCCGCTGATCGAGCGCCTGCAGGCCGAGGGCTTCCCCGTCGGCGGGACCGGGCCCTCGGTCTCGATGATCTCGCACACCCAGGGCTGGCTGCACTGCGACATCCCGGGCACCGACGCCTCCGGCGTGGTCAAGGCCATGATGGACGAGCTCTACGAGGAGTTCGTCAACGAGCGCATGCCGAACCGCGTCAAGATCACCACCTCCTGCTGCCAGATCAACTGCGGCGGGCAGGGCGACATCGCCATCAACGTGCAGCACACCAAGCCGCCGCGCATCAACCACGACCTGGTGGCGGACGTGTGCGAGCGGCCCGCGGTGGTGGCGCGCTGCCCGGTGGCGGCCATCCGCCCGGCGCTGGTGAACGGCAAGCCCTCGCTCGAGATCGACGAGCGCAAGTGCGTCTGCTGCGGCGCCTGCTACCCGCCGTGCCCGCCGATGCAGATCAACGACGCCGAGCACACCAAGCTCGCCATCTGGGTCGGCGGCAAGTTCTCGAACGCGCGCTCGCGCCCGAGCTTCCACAAGCTGGTCGCCGCGGGCATCCCGAACAACCCGCCGCGCTGGCCGGAGGCGACGGCCATCGTCAAGCGCATCCTGCGCGCCTACCAGCAGGACGCGCGCGACTTCGAGCGCATCGGCGAGTGGATCGAGCGCATCGGCTGGCCCCGCTTCTTCGAGCTCACGGGCCTGCCCTTCACGCGCTACCACATCGACAACTGGCGCGGCGCGCGCGCGAGCCTCAACGCCTCCACCCACCTGCGCTTCTGAGGCGGGCCCACCCCTCTCAGCGGGAGGCGGGCGCCGGCGCCGCCGCCAGGCAGCGCCAGTGCGCGAGCAGGCGACGGCAGGCGCAGCGGGCCTCGGGATCGCGCAGCGCCCCGGAGTGGAGCAGCGCCGCCAGGTGCGCGGCCACCGCGCGCGCGGCGAGCGGCGAGCCCGTGCGGGCGTAGTGGCGCACGAGCCGGGCCAGGCGCGCGCGCAGGCGCCGCGCGTCCGCCGGAGGGGGCGAGAGCAGGGCCACGACCGGATCCATATGAGAATGATAATCGTTCTCATATAAAGAGTCCAGCCCGGCGGGTGTGCGGCCCGCGGCCCTCCACGAAAACGGCCCGGCGCCCAGGCGCCGGGCCGTGCCGTGCCCGTCCGCGGGGCGCTCAGGCCGCCGTGCGGACGTGGGCGGAAAGGGTCTCGCTGTAGCGCTTGTCGACCCGGTAGATGTGGTCGACGAGCCAGCTCTTGAGGAACCACAGCAGCTCCTGCAAAGCGTCCCGGCTGCCGCTCTGGCGGTAGCGCTCGACGTGGGCGTCGAGATCGGCCAGGAGCTTGCGGTGGCACTCGCGGTGGGAGGCGAGCTCCTCGTAGCCCGCGGCCTCCATCAGCGCCTCCTCGTCG
>WFOW01000156.1 GCA_015487895.1 Gammaproteobacteria bacterium
CCTCGGCGACGTAGCGCAGGCTCCAGAGGTCGTACTTGCTGATCCAGCCGTCGCGCGAGGCGAAGTAGACGAAGCGTCCCTCGGGGGAGAACTTCGGCCCGCCATGCAGCGCGCGGTGGGTCGGGAAGCGCGCGACGGGCTCGAAGCGGTCGCCGTCGAGCACCGTCGCGTGGTGGTCGCCGAGCTCGACCACGACGAACAGGTTCATGGGGTCGGCGCGGTGCACCGGACGGGCGGGGAGCTCCGAGGGACGTGCCAGCACGCGGTGGGTGCGCCGGATGGCGTCCAGGTCCCAGCGCGGGGGCTCGGGCGGCGGCGTGAAGACGAAGGCGGCGAGCGCGGCGATCTCGGCCTCGCCGAGGCGAGCGCCGAAGGCGGGCATCTGCGTCAGCGGCCGGCCGTCGCGGATGACGCGCGCGGCGCGCTCGCGCGTCAGGCGCCCGAGCGTCCCCGGAACCAGCGCCGGGCCCATGCCGCCCAGGCGGTCGGCGCCGTGGCAGCCCGCGCAGTGGCGCGCGTAGAGGGCGGCGGCGTCCGGCGCACCGGCGCCCGCCTGCGCCGGCGTCCAGGCCGCGGCCAGCAGCGCCAGCGCCGCCGCGGCGAGGCGCTCAGCCCGCCGCGCGGGCCGCATCGGCCTCCCCCGCGCCCGCGATCTCCGCCTCCGTCAGGTAGCAGCCGGGGTCCTCGGCCCAGGGATCGCCCGTGAGCTGGAAGGCGCGCAGGCGCGTGTTGCCGTTGCACCAGGCGAGGAAGCGGCAGCGCGCGCAGCGCCCCCGCACCGGGCGCGGGCGGCGCCGCAGCCCCTCCATGAGGGGATCGCGCGGATCCTCCCAGATGGCCGAGAAGGGCCGCTCGCGCACGTTGCCGAGCGTGTGGTGCCACCAGAAGGAGTCGGGGTGGACGTTGCCGAGGTTGTCGATGTTGGCGATCGCGACCCCGGTCTGGTTGCCGCCCCAGGCGGCCAGCGCGCCCTCGAGGCGCGCGGCGGCCGCGGGGCCGAGGCGCTCGCGCGCCCACAGCCACAGGAAGGCGCCGTCGGCGTCGTTGTTGCCCGTGACGTACTCGCGCGGCGCGCCTTCGCGCGCGGCCTCCCAGGCGCGCTCGAACAGCAGCGCCATGGCCGCGCGCGTGGTGCGATGGAGCGCGTCGCGGCGGCGGTTGCGGTTGCCGCGCCCCGCGTAGTTGAGATGCGAGAGGTAGAGCTTGTGCACCCCCTCGCGCTCCATGAGGTCGAGCAGCCCCGGCAGGTCGGCGGCGTTCTCCTCGGTGAGGGTGAAGCGGATGCCCACCTTGAGGCCCGCGTCGCGGCACAGCCGGATGCCGCGCAGCGCCGCCTCGAAGGCGCCCGCGCGGCGGCGGAAGGCGTCGTGCGTCGCCCCGAGGCCGTCGAGGCTGATGCCGACGTAGTCGTAGCCGACCGCGGCGAGCCGCTCGGCGAGGGGCGCGTCGATCAGCGTGCCGTTGGTCGACAGCGCCGTCATGAAGCCCATCTCCTTGGCGCGGCGCGAGAGCGCGAGGATGTCGGCACGCATGAGCGGCTCGCCGCCCGAGAGGATCAGCGCGCGCACCCCGTAGGCGTGCAGGTCGTCCATCACCGCCTCGGCCTCGGCGGTGTCGAGCTCGCCCGCGAAGTCGCGGTCGGCGGAGGTCGAGTAGCAGTGGCGGCAGGTGAGGTTGCAGCGGCGGATGAGGTTCCAGATCACCACCGGCCGCACCGGCCCGCGGGACGCCGCCGGCGCGGCCGCCCCGTTCAGGATCGCCATGAGCTGGGAGACGCGGAACATCGCTGAGCCCCAGCCTGCCCCCGACGCGGCGCCGGCTCCCTGACCCGGATCAAGTTCCGGGCGCCCCGCGGGCGGGGCGCAGCCGCAGGCCGGTCTTCTTGAGGAGCCGGCGGCTGTAGAGCACGCGGTGCCCCCGGTCCGCCTCGCCCAGCAGGGCGGCGATCTCGGCCACCTTGGCCTCGACCTCCTCGCGCGTGCGCCCGTGGACCATGGCGAAGAGGTTGTACGGCCACTCCGGCAGGTGGCGCGGGCGCTGGTAGCAGTGGCTGACGAAGGGCAGCGCCGCCACCCGCCGGCCGAGCTCGCCCACCCGCTCGTCCGGCACGTCCCACACGCTCATGCCGTTGGCGCGGAAGCCGAGGGCGTAGTGGTTGGGCACCAGCGCCACGCGGCGGATGGCGCCGCGGCGCTGCATGCGGCGCACGCGGCGCAGGACCTCGGCGACCGGGACGCCCACCCGGGCCGCCACCTCCGCCCACGGCTCGGGCACGAGCGGCAGCCCCGCCTGGGTGGCGACCACGATGCGGCGGTCGATCTCGTCGAGGGTCTGCGGACGCTGCGCGGGCAGCGGACAGGGACGGCTCACCGCTAGACCTCCAGCCGCAGCCCGAGGCAGAACTCGCGCAGCTTCGGGAAGTCGTAGACGCGCAGCCCCGTCTCGCGCTCGATGGCGGCCAGCACCCTGCCCACGTCCTCGGGCCGCTCCACCGCCACCACGAACCACAGGTTGAACTCGTCGTCGCGCTCGTAGTTGTGCGCCACCTCCGCGTAGGCGTTGACGCGCGCGGCGACCTCCTCGAGGCGCTCCGGCGGCACGCGCATGGCCGCGAGCGTCACGTCCCCGCCCATGGCCTCGGCACGGTACATGGGGCCGACGCGGTCGACGAGCCCTCGCTCGGCCAGCGCGCGCAGGCGCGCGATGAGGGTCTCCTCGTCGGTGCCGAGCTCGGCGGCGAGCGCCGCGAAGGGCCGCTCCACGACGGGCACGCCCGCCTGCAGGCGGTTGACGATGGCCCGGTCGAGGGCGTCGAGCTCAGGCGCGGCAGGCATCGCCCGTCTCCGGCACGGCCGCGGGCAGGGCGTAGCGCGCCCCGCGCTGCTTGAAGCGGCGGCGGCTGAACAGCACCTCGCGGCGGGTGCCCGGCGGCACCAGGCGCGCCAGCGCCTCGATCTGCGCCAGCACCCGCGCGCGCTCGCGCCCGTGCACCATGCAGTAGAGGTTGTAGGGCCAGATGCCCTCCACGCGCGGGCGGCGGTAGCAGAGCGTCACCGCCGGGTGCGCGGCGAGCCGCGCCCCGACCTCGTCCACCACCCCGTCCGCCACGTCCCACACGACCATGGCATTCGCGCGCCAGCCGAGCTCGTGGTGGCGCACCACGATGCCGAAGCGGCTCAGCACGCCGTCCGCGAGCCAGCCTTCGAGGGCGGCGATGACCTCGCCCTCGCCGCGCCCCAGCGCCTCGGCCACGCGCGCGAAGGGCCGCGGCACCAGCGGGATGCCGCCCTGCACGGCAGCGACGAGCGCGGTGTCGACGGCGGCCCGTCCCCCGACGCCGGCGCGGCGCCGTCCGGCATGCCCGCCGCCGTCCCCGCGCCACAGCGGGAAGGCGAGGTCGATGTGGTAGTCGCGCTCCATGGGCAGGCGCAGCACCTCGATGCCGCAGCGCGCCTCGATGCGGCGGACCACGGCCTCGATGGCGGCACGGTCGGGCCCCGTGACCACGAACCAGAGGTTGAGCCGGTGCTCGCGCTCGTAGTTGTGGTTGACCTCCGCGAAGCCGCTGACGCAGGCGGCCACCCGCTCGAGGCGGGCCGGCGGCACGGCGGCGGCGGCGAGCATGCTCGCCCCCACCCGCCCGGGCCGGAAGACGGGCCCGACGCGCGAGATCACGCCGTCGCGCTGGAGGCGCGCCAGGGTGGCGAGGACGAGCCGCTCGTCGGCGCCGAGAGCCTCGCCGATGCGCATGAAGGGCCGCGGCAGCAGCGGGAAATCGCGCTGCCAGCCGTCGATCAGCGCCCGCGCCAGCGGGTCCAGCGCCGGGAAACGCGCCGCCGCGATGCTCACAGCCCGATCCTCCCCGCGCGTGCCGTGAAGAAGATGCCGCTCGGGCTGCGCGCCGGCAGGCGCGCGAGCGGCTCGAAGGTCCCGGTGTCGTAGACCACGACGCGGTCCTCGTCGCGCACCGAGACCCACACGGCCTCGCCGCGCGGCGTGAACTCCATGTGCAGCACGCCGCGCCCCGGCCGTAGCGTGCGCACCACGCGCAGGGTCTCGGTGTCGATGACCTGCACGGTGTCGTTGTCCGGGAAGGCGAAGTTGACCCAAACCTGGCGGCCGTCGGGGCGGGCCTCGACGAAGACCGGCTGCCCGCGCACCGCCACGCGGCCGACCTCGCGCCAGCGCACGGTGTCCACCACCAGCACCTCGTGGCGGCCGACCGCCGGCAGGAAGGCGCGGTTGCCGGCGACGGCCCAGCCCTCGAGGTGCGGCATCTTGTAGACGGGAAGGCGCCGCCCGCCGCGGCCATAGCCCGCCAGGATGCGGCGCGCGCCGCGCTCGGGATGCCAGAGGTCGACCAGCGCCACGCCGTCCTCGCCGAACAGCCCCGCCAGGTACCAGCGGCCGTCGGGCGTGATCAGGGCGTCGTAGGGCTGTCGCCCGACGCCGCGGATGCGCGTGATGCGCGGGCGGCGCGGGTCCGGGTCCATCTCGGCGATCCAGATCTCGCCCGCGTCGAAGAGGCTGAAGACGAAGCGCCGCCCGGGGGCGTCGACCAGGCCCACCACGCGCGAGGCCCTGCCGTCGGCCCCGCGCGCCGGGATGTCGGCCACCGGCTCCAACGTCGCCGCCGAGAAGACGCGCACGCCGCCGGGCTCGTAGTTGGAGACGGCGACGAGCTCGCCCCGCTGGCCGATGGCGCCGCCGATGCTGTTTCCCGCCTGCACGCGGCGCGCCACCACGCGTCCCGTGAGCAGATCGACCTTGCTCAGGCCGCCGTCGCGCCCGAAGACGAAGGCGTGGCGGCCGTCGCGCGAGAACACCGCGGAGGCGTGCGAGAGATCCCCGAGGCCCGTGACGCGGTGCAGCACCCGGCGCGCCGTAGTGTCGACGACGAGCAGCGAGCCGCTGGCGCGCTCGACGACGATGCCGAGATCGCCGGTGCCGCGCAGCGCCGGCTGCGCGGCGCAGCCGGCGAGCGCCGCGGCGAGCAGGATGGCGGCGGGGGCCGCCGCCCGAGGGCGCTCAGCGCTCCAGGAACCCGCCACTGCGCAGGCCCTCCACGATCCAGCGTGCCTCCTCTTCGCTCAGGAAGGGCTTCCACGGCGGCATGGGCGTGCCGGCACGGCCCTCCAGCACGGTGGCGACCAGGAGCTCCACGGGCTTGCCGGCGAGCGCCTGCGGCGTCAGCGCCGGCCCGAGCCCTCCCCGCAGGCGCAGGCCATGGCAGGAGCCGCAGTCGTGGCGCACCAGGCGCCTCAGCTCGGCCGCGCGCTCCGGCGGAGGGGCCGCCGCCGCCATCCCCGCCACGGCCGCCAGCAGCGCCGCCGCGCACACAGAAAAACGGCGGGGCACGCGGGCCCCGCCCAAGGTGGAGGAGGAGTGTGCACGTGCCCTACCCTGGGCTCGAAGCGGACGGCACGCCGGCCACTCCGTCCATGACTCAGCAGATGTCGTGGCGGCCGCTGTAGACATCGAGCCTGCCCGTGGGCGTGGCCGGGCGCCCGTGCCCGATCACGGCCTTGAGCTTCAACGTCCGGCTACCCGCCACGACGATCATCGGTCGCTGGTCCTACACCTTTGCAGACCTGGATCCAAGGCTCCGGCGCCGGCCCTCTCGCGCCCGGGACGACCCCCGCGCGCGGGGCCGCGCCCGAGATCCGCCCGCCCGGTGACCGGCGGCATCCCGCAGCCCTTCCCCAGGCCGCGGATGCCGAAGGCCGCCACCCTTTCCCCGGCTCCGGACCCTGCTGACCGCCCCTGCCTTCCCTCCGGAAGGCGGCCCTGACGGGGGCTTCGGGCGTCCTTCCCGCCACCGGCACCACAGCGCCATGCCGCCGGACACGAGGCAGGCCGCTTCGGGCGTCTTCCGGATGGCCGTCGGCACGATCGCCATCTATCTCCCGATCGCGTCGCGGCGGCCCATGCGCCCCGTTCATGGCCTTTCTATCGCCGGCGCATGGCCATGACCTTGACCTGCATCAACGGCCTTCCGCCGGCGCAGCGGCCACCGCACAGGTCCGTCCGGCGTGCGGTGCGTTCGCGCCGCCAAGGCGACCTCAGGCGCGGCGGCTCGTGCCGGCGTCGGCCGCCGTCCCCGCCGCCACCGTCCGCAGTCTGGCGGGATCGCGCAGGACGATGCGCTTGCCGCTTACGGCGATCCAGCCGCGGCCGTGGAAGCGCCGAAACAGCCGGCAGACCGTCTCCTCGGCCAGCCCGAGGAAGTTGGCGATGTCGCGCCGCGGCATGGGCAGGCGGAAGGCCTGCGCCGGCAGGTCACGGCTGGCGAAGCGCGCGGCGATGTCGAGCAGGAAACCGGCAAGACGCGCCTCGGCGCCCTCGCCGCGCGTCCAGGCCAGCGTGCGCTGGGCGGCGAGCAGCGCCGCGGTGGCGTCCTGCGCGAGCCGCAGGTGGAAGCGCGCCGCCTCCTCCGGAGCGAAGCCCGGCAGATCGCTCACCGGCAGCTCGCAGATCTCCGACGGCATGAGCGCCACGGTCCGCACCTCGGGCTCGCCCTCCTCGTCCGCCGCCGCCAGCGCCACCAGCTCGCCCGGCAGATGGAAGGCGACGATCTGGGCCTCGCCTCCCGGCCGCGGCATCTCGCTCTTGAGCGCCCCGGAGCGGACCGCGATCACCGAGCGCCGCTCACGGCGATGCACCTCCGCGCCGCGCGCCACGGGCCGCTTGCGGCCCACGACCTCGGCCAGGCGTGTCTCGTCCACGCCCAGCCCCGCCATGCGGCACAGGGCCAGCAGCGCGCAGGCGCTGCATTCCACGGGGGGGCAGTAGGGCGGGAAGCGCCTGCGGTTGGCCGGCGTCAGCAGAGGGGTGACGTTGCCGGAGTCGTTCATCGATCGTGCCCTCTCCGTGCGGCTGCCGTGGGCCACGCCTGTCACCATAGGCACCGCCATACGGCGGATAAATGACCTGGATCAATGGATCGGCAGGCCCGCGGCGGCCCGTTCGAGGAGCCACGGCACCGGGAGAGGATCGCGGCTCAGGGCGACGAGAACGATGTAGGCGAAGATCCCCTGCGCCGCGAGCCAGCCCGCGGCGCGGGCAGCCCGTGTGCGCGCGGCGCGGAAGGCATAGAGGCCGACCGCGATGTAGAGAAGCAGCCCGCCGAGCTTGGCCGTGAGCCAGGGCTGGACGAAGGGCCACTGCGCGGTGATCCAGGCGAGCAGCAGCCCGAAGGCCAGCAGGAGGGTGTCGACCGTGTGCGGCACGACCCGGTCCCAGCCGCGGTGCAGGCGCCAGGGCGTGCGCAGCAGCCAGAGGCCGCGCACGAGGAACAGCAGCCAGCTCGTCGCGGCGGCGGCGACATGGGCGTGCTTGAGCGCCGGATATAGCTCGTAAGGCTCCATGTGTCGGCCTCAGCCAGGCCGGCCGTCGGCGCGCGGCCGCAGGTAGATGGGCAGCAGCCGCGCCGCCCACGGCCCGAACGCAGAGAGCCACAAGAGCGCCGCGGCCAGCAGCCCGCCCGCCCCCAGCGCGGCCGCCGCGGGCGGGAGCTCCGCGGCCACGCGCACGGCCGCCGCGGCCATCAGGACCCAGAACAGCGCCCAGTTCAGGCGGTCCATCACGAGCGGCCGGCCCGAGTGGCCGAGCGTCACGCGCGTGGCCATCGCCATCGTCATGCCGGCGACGAAGCCGACCCCGAGCGCATGCAGCGGCGCACGCCCGAGCGGCGGGCCGAACCCGAGGATGGCGAGATCGTGGAGGAGCTGCAGCACCATGCCGATCCCGAGCCAGAGCCAGGCCACGTGGAGCACCGCGAGCAGCCGCACCGAGAAGCTGCGCGCGAGCCCCCAGCGCGCGCTGTGCGCGAGCGCGAGCGCGGCGAGCGCAAGGTCCGGGAGCCACATCCAGCGCGTGCCGCCGGCGAGCGCCAGCCATCCGCGGGCGAGGCTCGCCGCGAGCATGGCCACCAGCGTCCAGCGCGGACGCCAGGGACGGTAGCCTTCCAGGACGCATTCCGAAAAGAAGGGGATCATGCGATGGCCCACCGTCACCAGCAGCGGCAGCAGGAACCACCACAGCCCGATCTCCACGGAAACGCGCGCCCACGCCGCCCCGGCGCCGCCGGCGGCGGCGAGCCAGGCGAGCATCCCCCCGCCGGCCAGCAGCAGCACGCCGTTGAGGATGGTCTCATAGAAGCGGTCGGCGGAGGCGGGCGCCGCGCGGTAGACGGCCCACAGGGCACGCACGCCCGCCCCGAAGCCCGACAGGAAGACCGCCCCGCCGGCCACCACCAGCGGGCGCTCGCCGACGAGCAGCCCCACGTAGAGGGCCGCCATGCCGCCGGCCAGCAGCAGGAAGGCGGCCACGTAGCGCGTGCGCGGCACCGGCGGCCCGCCCATCCAGCGCGGGTAGGTGGTCATGAGGAAGCCGAACAGGTAGAAGGTGAATGTGCCGTAGAGCATGAGGAAGGCATGCGCCCACGCCGGGGGCAGAGCCAGCGCCAGGGGCGGCAGGCCGGGAAGCGCGCGCCCGGCGAGCTCCGCCGTCCACAGGAGCATGGTGGCCACCACCTGCACCGCCCCGCCGAGCATCATGACCCGGTGCGGCGCCGCGGTGAAGGCGCGCCAGGAGGCGCCCTCAACCGGCATGCGGGCCTGCCCGTGACCGCCGCTCATGCGCGGCGATGGTGGCCGCACCCGCGCCCTCCGGCCATGACGGCCGTCAAGGGGACTTCGGTGGCGGCCCGCCGCCGGCACCGGGCGGCGGGCGGAGGCTCCCCAGCAGCTCGAGCGTGATCCGGCCGTAAGGCAGCACCTCGCCGCCGTGCTCGCGGGCGAAGCGCTCGGCGTCCTCGCGCCGCGCGAAGCTCGCCAGCGTCGGCCCCATCGCCCCCGGCAGCGCGTGCCCGGCCACGTACCACGCCTCCTCGGCCCGCACCCAGCGGGCATCGTCCGGCCGCTCCCAGGCGGCCCCGCCCATGTCGTGGACCCAGGCGCCGCGCACCCGGGCGGTCACGTCGGGCTGGCGCAGCCACACGAGGAGCTCCAGCGTCGAGCAGAAGAACAGGGGGCGCTGCGCCGTCTCCACGTAGGCCTCCCCTTTCGGGCCGGGGAAGCGCCCCAGGATCATGCCGCACACGTGGCAGGCGGCCTCCGGCGGGACCGCGACCGGCCCCCGCTCCTCCGGGGGCTGCGCGCCGCCGCAGGCGCCGAGCGCGAGCGGCACCAGCAGCGCGAGCGCGCCAGGAAGGCCCGCCCGCCTCACACCGGCCTCCGGGCGAAGCGCCAGAAAGCGAGGCCGAGCAGGAGCGCCGTCCAGGCGAGCAGCACGGAGACGAGCAGCGCCGGGGAGAGGGCCGCGCCATGCACGAGACCGCCGAGACCGCCGAGCGCCTCCCTCGCCGCCTCCCCGCCCAGGTTGAGCACGCGGAAGGCGTCGGCCGGATTCGCCACCAGCAGCGCCTCGAAGAGCCATGCCGGAACCCGCCCGGCCGCGGCCACCAGCGCCCCCAGCAGCAGCAGGTCGTAGACGAGCACCAGCCCCAGCCACGCGGCGAGCGCGAGCGCTGCGGCGCGCCCCTTCTCGCGCGCGCCGGCGCTGATGGCGTAGGCCAGCGCCAGGAAGGCCCACCCGAGCAGCGCCGTGCTGCCCACGAGCCGCCCGAAGGCGGCCCAGAAGCCCTCGGCCTCCGCCGCGCCGGTGGCGGCGAGCACCAAGGCGGCGCCGCCGAGCCCGACCGCCACGGCCGCCGCGAGCAGCAGGGCGTGACCGGCGAACTTGCCCGCGAGCAGCAGGGGCCGCGAAAGGGGATAGGCGAGCAGCAGGAGCAGGGTGCCCCGCTCGGCCTCGCCCACCACGGCCTCGTAGCCGAGCAGCAGCGCCACCAGCGGCACCAGGAAGACGGCCAGGCTCGCCAGGCTCACCACGGTGGCACCGAGCGAGGCGAAGCCCACCTTGCCCGAGGCCGCCGGACCGAACCAGGCGATGACGAGCGCGAGCAGGGCCAGCCCGAGGGCGATCGACAGCGCCCAGCGGTTGCGCAGGCCGTCGCGCAGCTCCTTGGCGGCGATGGCGGCGAGCACGCGCATCAAGGGGCCTCCCCGTCCGGCCCGCGGTGGAGCATGGCGTCGAAGTGGGCGTAGAGCGTCTCCAGGCCCGGCGGGCGCACGTCGAGGTCCTCGACGCCGGGCGCGGCCGCGAGCGCGCGCAGCACCGCCAGCTTGCGCTCGGGCGCGACGTCCAGCTCGAGCTGGTGCCCGTTGAGGCGGCGCGCCACCACGCCCTCGCCCTCCCCGAGGCCCTGGAGGGGCGGCTCATGCCAGCGCCCGCGCGCCCGGATGCGGATCGGCAGGCGCGCGCGAGCGCGCAGCTCCTCCAGCGTGCCGGCGGCGAGCACGCGCCCGTGGCCGACGATCACGCAGCGGTCGATGTGGCGCTCGATGCCGGCGAGCACGTGGGAGCACAGCACCACCCCCACACCCTCGCCCCGCAGCCGCCCGATGGTCGCATAGAGCTCGGCCGTCGCCACCGGATCGAGGCCTACCGTGGGCTCGTCGAGCAGCAGCAGCTCGGGCCGTCCCAGCAGCGCCTGTGCCAGGCCCAGCCGCTGGCGCATGCCCTTGGACCAGGTGCGCACCCTGCGGTCGGCGGCGTGCGCGAGCCCCACGCGCTCGAGCAGGCGGTCGGCCTCGGCCGCCGGCCTGCGCTTGAGACGGGCGAGATAGCGCAGCACCTCACGCCCGGTGAGCATGTCGTAGAAGCTCACGTTCTCCGGCAGGAAGCCGACGCGGGCGCGCGCGCGCCGGCCCTGGCGGCCGGCGGGGTCGACCCCGAGCAGGCGCACGCTGCCCGCCTGGGGGCGGAGCAGCCCCAGCGCGAGCTTCAGGGTCGTGGTCTTTCCGGCACCGTTGTGGCCGAGCAGCCCCACGACCTCGCCGGCGCGCACCTCCAGGTCGAGCCCGCGCAGCGCCTTCACGGGACCGAAGCGGGCCTCGGCCCCGCGGATGGCGAGGAGCGCGCTCACGAGAGCGCCTCCGGCAGCGGCGGCGGCCGCATCAGGGGGTGGCTGTCGCGCACCCCCGGCGGACGCAGCACCGGGAAATGCTCCTGCGCCCAGCGCAGGGTGCGCACGGCAGGGCTGTGCATGAGCAGGCGCGCGAGCGGATAGCGCCACAGCAGCAGGTCGACGGCGTCGTTGGGCCAGTAGGGCCGGTCGCCGATGCCGTCGCCGTCGAGATCCCAGCCGAGATAGTCGCTCCAGTAGTTGCCGCGGCCATCGCGCGACCACTCCTGCCGCCGGCTCGCCACGTACTTGACCTGTATGCGGTTGCCCACGAAGGCGTTGCCCACGATCACGTTGTCCTCCGAGCCGGCGGTCAGGTGGACGCCGATGTCGCTGTCGGCGAAAAGGTTGCCGCGGATCTCGTTGTAGGTGGAATTGTAGACGAACAGCGCCTTGCCCTCGCCGCCGGCCACGGCCGCGCCGCCGGTGGCATGGCCGCGCTGGCCGCGCACGCCGCGCACCACGTTGCCGGAGATGCGGCTGTAGGTGATGTAATTGAGCAGGATGCCGTAGTTGTGGTCGCCTTCGGAGCGGTTGCCGGTCACGGTGAGGCCGCGCGACTGCATGAGCGCGTATCCGGTGCGGGTGCGCGTGGTGCGATTGCCCTCCACCCGGTTGTCGTGCGAGTACATGTAGTGGATGCCGAAGCGCAGGTCACGGATGCGGTTGCCGCGCAGCACACAGCGGCGGCTGTTGTCGATATAGATGCCGTCGCGGGTCTCCCAGATCTCGTTGCCTTCGACCAGCGCCCCTTCCAGGTAGTAGAGATGCACGCCGTTTCCGCGGTCCTGGGAGCGGCGGCGCGGGTCGCCGTGTATGCGGTTGCCTCGCACCACCGCGTCCGGCGCCTGGTCCAGCCAGATGCCGAAGGCCGGCGACTCGATGCGGTTGCCCTCGATGCGCACGCGCGCCGCGGTGCGCTCGACGAACACCGCCGCGTCGAGGGCCGTGAGGTCGCTCCCGCCGCCTCGGATGACGAGGCCGGCGATACGCACATCCGGGGCGCGCACGCGCACCACCGATCCGCGCCCGTCGCCCTCGATCACCGCCCCGGGCTCGCCGACCAGGGCCAGGGGACGGGCCACCACCACGGGCCCGCGGTGCACGCCCGGCGCGAGCCGCACGGTCGAGCGCGGCGGGGCCCGATCCAGCGCCGCCTGCAGCGGCTCGCCCGGCGCGATCCGGATGGCGGCCCCCGCCGGGCCAGCCGCCGCCAGGGCCAGGGCCCAGACGGCAGCCAGCAGGAGAGCGGCCCCGCCCGCGCGCGGGCGGGGCCGCTTCCCGTCACGGCTCGACCAGCATGCGCCCGCGCATCTCCAGATGCAGCGCATGGCAGAACCAGGTGCAGTAGTACCAATGCACACCGGGCTGGTCGGCCACGAAGGTCACCGACGAGGTCTGCTGCGGCCCGATCTCCATGTTGATGCCGTAGTTGACGATGCAGAAGCCGTGGGTGAGGTCCTCGATCTTGTCGAGGTTGGTCACCACCACCGTGACCTCGTCGCCCTTCTTCACCCGGAACTCCTTGAGCCCATAGTTCGGCGCGACCGAGGTCATGTACACGTAGACCTTGTTGCCCTCGCGGATGACCTTGTTGTCGCGCTCCAGCACCACGCCGTGGCGCTTGGCCATGGCCACCGTCTCGGCGAAGTAGGGGTCGTCGCGGCGCCAGACCTTGCGCGGGTGCACCTTGCTGCGGTGCACGATGATGGCGTCGTGCGGCTCCGGGAAGGTGGGCCCGTCATGCACCAGCTTCATCTTCTCGCCGGAGATGTCGATGAGCTGGTCGTTCTCGGCCCGCAGCACGCCCACCGGCAGGAAGCGGTCCTTGGAGAACTTGCACAGCGACACCGCCCACTTGCCGTCGGCCTCCTTGGTCTCGGCCATGCTGGCCTTGAGGTGGCCGGGCTGGTAGTGCACGTCGAGCTTCTGGCGGATGTAGTCGACCTTCTCGCCCCGATAGGCGCGGATGGCGTCGGCGATGCTCCACTTCACCACCTGGCTGTCGATGAAGAGCGTGGTGTAGGCGTAGCCGCGCCCGTCGAAGGTGGTGTGCAGCGGCCCCAGGCCGAGCTCGGGCTCGGCGACGACCACGTCGCGCGGATCCTTGAGCTTGCCCGCGAACCACTTGTCGATCAGGTCCACCGAGATCACGGTGCAGGTGGGCGAGAGCTTGCCGTTGGAGATGAAGTACTTGCCGTCGGGCGACATGTTGACGCCGTGCGGGCTCTTGGGCGTCGGCACGTAGAGGGTGTAGGGGTTGTTCTTGCCGCGCCCGTCGACCACCGGCACCTTGCTGTCGCCGATGGTGGTGTACTTGCCCTGGCGCACCGCCTCCTCGATGCGGGGGATGTTGAAGACCACCGTCCAGTCGCGATCGGCCTTCATCATCTCCGGCAGGGTCACGCCGCCCTCGGAGTTGTAGCAGGTCGCCGCCGCGTACTTGCCGGTGTAGTCGGTGTCGACGTTGTCGAGATTGCCGTCGACGATGATCTGCCACTTGATCTCCATGGTGTCGGCGTCGACGGCGGTCAGCATGGTGTGATACTTGTCGGGCTCGTCCAGGAAGCGCCCGTCGTTCGGGTGCGGGATGCGGAACTCCGCGCAGCAGAGCACATATCCCGTCTTCGGCACCTTCTGCAGGCGAAGCCCATGGATCGCCGCGACATTCGGGATCGTGATGACCTTGTCGGTCTTCATGATGTCGCAGCGTATGCGGGCGATGCGCGTGTTGGCCTTGTCGTTGACGAAGAGATAGCGCCCGTCGTAGGTGCCGTCCGTATAGGACATGTGCACATGGTGGGTGTCGCCGTTCTGGAAGCGGGCCGACTCGCCGAGGATGCGCTTCGACTCGTTGGTCTGGCCCCACCCGGTGGCGCTGTCGCGGTTGAAGACCGGGATGCGCATGAGCTCGCGCATGGAGGGGATGCCCAGCACCCGGATCTCGCCCGAGTGCCCGCCGCTCCAAAAGCCGTAGTACTCGTCGAGCTCGCCCGGGGCGACCTCGTACTTGGACTTGCCGGCGGCGTGCGCCTGACGGCTCAGCAGGCTGGCAGGAACCAGCGCCGTGCCGGCCGCGCCGGCCGCCGTGAACCCCAGGAACTCGCGCCTCGAAAGACCGGTCCCGTGATCGTGCTCTCTGTCAGACATGATGCTCACCTCCCCTCTCGTTTGGCGCCGGTGGCGCCGGCCTCGCTGATGCCCTTCGTGCCCGGCGTCTCCGCCCCCGCCGCCGCGGCCGAGCGCGGCCC
Source organism: Gammaproteobacteria bacterium (assembly GCA_015487895.1). Lineage (GTDB taxonomy): Bacteria > Pseudomonadota > Gammaproteobacteria > S144-34 > S144-34 > S144-34. The sequence goes on from WFOW01000156.1 coordinate 14,278, forward strand.
GCGCAGGGCCTCCACCATGCGTGCCGCCGCCCGCCGGGCGCCGGCGGCACGCTCGCGCCGCCGCCGGCGCTCGACCAGCGGCGGGCAGATCCTGTCGTCCCAGTAGATGACCTGGCAGTCCAGGCAGTAATGGCACTCGTGGGCGTTGATCTCCCCCGTCGAACGTATGGCCTGGATCTCGCACGCATTGGCGCAGATCTGGCAGGGGCGCCCGCACTCCTTGCGCCGCTTGAGCCAGTCGAACACGCGCAGCCGCGTGGGCAGCGCCAGCGCCGCACCCAGCGGGCACAGGTACTTGCAGTAGAACTTGCTGCTGAAGACGGCGATCGCGAGCAGCCCCACCGCGTAGAGCACATAGGGCCACTCGCGCTGGAAATGCAGGAGGATCGCCGTCTTGAAGGGCTCGATCTCGGCGAAGCGCTCGGCGGTGGCGAGCGACTGCAGCGATATGCCGAACAGCACCAGCAGGATCACGTACTTGACCGCCAGGAGGCGCTCGTGCACCAGCGGCGGGAGCACGAGCTGGGGCACGCGCAGGCGGCGTGCGGCCTCGTTGATCAGCTTCTGCATCGCGCCGAAGGGGCAGAGCCAGCCGCAGAAGACGCCGCGGCCCCACAGCAGGACGGCGGCCGCGACATAGGTCCACAGCACGAACAGGATCGGGTCGACCAGGAAGGTCTCCCACCGGAAGCCGTGCACGAGGCTGCCGAGGAAGGTGAACACGTTGACGATGGACAGCTGCCCCAGCGCGTACCAGCCGATGAAGCCCACCGTGAACAGCAGGAAGCCCGTGCGCAGCCGCACCACAAGACGCCGCCTGCGCACGAGCACGTCCTGGAGGAAGAGCACGACGGTGAGGAACCCCAGCCCGGCCACCAGCACGACCACCTCGGGCCAGCGCCGCTTCCACACGCCCACCCACATGGGCTCCTCGGCGCCCTCGCCCGCCTCCGCCCCCGGTGCCGCGGGCGGGCGCTGCAGCCAAGCCTCGGGCAGCGCGTGCGTGGCCGAGAAGGTGGTGAAGACGCTGTCGGTGGGGCCGGTCTGCTGGCGCACCAGCAGCTCGAGACGGTAGGGCTGTCCCGGATCGAACTCGTAGCCGGCGCGGATGACGAACAGCGCCATCTCGCGGAACTCCGGCATGCCCTCCAGGTAGACGTCCGCGAGCCGGTGATGGTCGAGATCACGGAAGAGGATGGTCTGCTCGCCCTGGCTGAGCTGCACGCGGTCGAAGATGCCGCCGCGCACGTAGCCGGAGCCCTTGAAGGAGTAGCGCCCGTTGGCGAGCACCGCCAGCACGTGCTCGCCGGGCTTGAGCTGCCCCATCAGCCAGCGGTACTGCTCGTCGCCGAGCAGGTTGCGGCCGACCATGGGGGGGTCGACGACGGCGAACCACAGGTCGATGAAGAGCTCGTCCGGGTCCGCGGGCGGCGGGTCGAGACGCGCCCCCAGCCGGCGGAGCGCGCGGTCGACCTCGGCCGAGCCCAGCCGCAGGTGCCCGAAGGCGCCGGCCTCGACCAGATCCTTCCACCCCGCCGGGCGGTAGACGTCGGTGCGGATGCGCGCGCGCGCGCCCTGCGCGCCGCCCGCCCGCAGCACCCCGCGCGCGTGGGCGACGCGGCGCGCGGCCTTCATGATGGTGCGGTCGACGACCATGACGGTGACGGTGGCGCCGCTGACGCCGTCGACCGAGACCTCGCCCTGCGAGCCGCCCCCGATGCGGATGCGGTCGGTCAGGCGCTTGCCCGCATACTGGGCGGCGAACTCCTGCAGGCGGCTCTCCGGGATGCCGACCAGCAGGATGGGCTCGTGGTGCTCGAGCACGTAGGCGCCCCGGATGACGCCCTCGGTGTCGAAGCCCACGAGCAGGTCCACCGGTTTGCCGGAGTAGGCGGGGATGGGCGCCACCTCCTTGGTGCGCAGCAGGTAGCCGATCACCTCGCCGCCGCGGTAGACGGCGGCCGCCGGCGGGTCGCCCTCGAAGGGGCCGAAGGCGTCGGCCTCCGGGAAGAACTCCGCGGCCTTCGGATGCGGAGGGCCGCCGGCCGGCGGCGAGCCGTGCGCGGGCCGCGCGCCGCCCGCAGCCGTGACCACGGCCAGCACCGCCAGCATGGCCAGCATGGGAAAGGCCCTGTAAGGGATGGCGCCCATCTCCTGCGACAGTCTGTCGCAGATCGGTGCGCAGACCTTTGACCCGAGTCAACGCACGGTAGGATCGGGAGGGGCG
>WFOW01000157.1 GCA_015487895.1 Gammaproteobacteria bacterium
AGATGTGTATAAGAGACAGCTCGAGCACCGAGCCCCACCTCCTCCAGCAGGGCCCGCGCCGCACGTTCCGCACGCGCCGGCGGCTCGCCGCGCACGAGCAGCGGCATGGCGACGTTCTCGAGCGCACTGAACTCCGGCAGCAGGTGATGGAACTGGTAGACGAAGCCGAGGGCCCGGTTGCGCAGCCGGCCGCGCTCGGCGTCGCCGAGACGGCTCATGGGGCGCCCTTCCACCCACACCTCGCCCGCCGTCGGCTCGTCGAGGCCGCCCAGCAGGTGCAGCAGCGTGCTCTTGCCCGAGCCGGAGGCGCCGACCACGGCGACGCGCTCGCCCGCTTCCACGGTCAGGTCCACGCCGCGGAGCACTTCCACGTGCAGCCCGCCCTCGCGGAAGGTGCGCGCCAGCCCGCGCGCCTCGAGCACCGGGGGCCGGGCCTCACTCATAGCGCAGCGCCTCCGCGGGCTGCACGCGCGCCGCACGCCAGGCCGGATAGATCGTCGCCAGCACCGAGAGCAGGAAGGCGACGGCGGCGATCACCGCCACGTCGGACCCGTGCAGGTCCGAGGGCAGATCGCTGATGTAGTAGACGTCCGGCGGCAGGAAGCGGATGCCGAGCGCACGCTCGATCAGCGGCACCACGGTCTCTACATTGAGCGCGAGCGCCACCCCGGCCGCCACGCCGAGGGCGGTGCCGAGCAGGCCGATGACGGTGCCCTGCACGACGAAGATCGCCATCACCGCACGCGGCGTCACGCCGAGGGTGCGCAGGATGGCGATATCGGCCTGCTTGTCCGTGACCACCATGACCAGCGTCGAGACGATGTTGAAGGCCGCCACCGCCACGATCAGCGACAGGATCACGAACATGGCGATCTTCTCGGTGCGGACGGCCCGGAAGAAGCTGGCGTGCTCGCGCGTCCAGTCGCTCACCACGTAGCCGCCCGGCAGACGGGCGACGAGCTCGCGCGCGATCCACGGCGCCTCGAGCAGCTCGCGCACGCGCAGGCGCACACCCGTGACCGCCGGGCCCAGGCGGAACAGGCGCCGCGCGTCGTCGATGTGCACCAGGGCCACGCTGCGGTCGTACTCGAACATTCCGACCTCGAAGACGCCGACCACGGTGAAGCGCCGCAGGCGCGGCACCACCCCCACCGGCGTCGCCACCGCCTGCGGCGTGACGACCGTCACGCGGTCGCCGGGCCGGGCGCCCAGCGCCAGCGCCAGCTCGCGCCCGAGCACGATGCCCCAGCCGCCCGGGCGCAGGTCCGTGAGCGCGCCGGCCACCATCTTGTCGCCGACATCCGAGACCTGCGGCTCGAGCGCGGGATCGACCCCGCGCAACAGGGCCCCGCTGACGCGCCCGGCACGGGTCAGCATCACCTCGCCGCGCACGTAGGGGGCCACGCCGAGCACACGCGGGTCCGCCCGTGCCGCCTCCTCCACACGCCGCCAGTCCTCCAGCCGCCCGCCGAGCCCCGTGACGGTGGCGTGCGCCGCCATGCCGAGGATGCGCTCGCGCAGCTCGCGCTCGAAGCCGTTCATCACGGAAAGGATGGTGATGAGCGCCATCACCCCCACCGTGATGCCCGCGATGGAGACCAGGGTGATGAAGGAGATGAAATGGTTGCGGCGCCGCGCGCGCGTGTAGCGCAGCCCCACGTAGAGCGGCAGTGGCCGGAACATGGCCGGCCATTTAACCAGATTCGGGTTTCGGATGGCAGGCCGCAGCCCGGTTCGCGGTTCGCGGTCCACAGTCGGCCGCGGCCGCCTGCGGCGGCAGAGACGAGAGGCGGGAGTCGGGAGGCGAGGGGTGGCGCGCGCTCCGCGCGCGGCCTTTTGACCTTTCCCGTCTCCCGTAGCCCGCCTCCCGTAGCCCGCCTCCCGTAGCCCGCCTCCCGTAACCCGTCTCCCGTGCACTGCCGCGAAGCGGGCGCGGCAAGATGCCGCTCCCACAGGCCGGGTTACAGGTTGCGGTTTACAGTGGCCTGCACACCGTCACCCGTCACCCGTGACCCGTCTCCCGTCACCGTTCCGGGCGCATGTGCGGGAAGAGGATCACGTCGCGGATGGAGGGCGAGTCGGTCAGGAAC
>WFOW01000158.1 GCA_015487895.1 Gammaproteobacteria bacterium
CGCCTGCACCGCCTGCACGACCAGATCGGCGCGGTGCTCGAGAGCCTGCGCGCGGCGGGCATGCGCGTGCGCGACCTCCACACGGAGGAGCCGGGCCTCGAGGAGGTCTTCCTCGAGCTCATCCACGACGAGGGGCGGCAGGCGGGCGCACAGGCAGCGGAGGCGCGGGCATGAGCGCGCGGCCGGAGCCCGCGGGGCGGGGGCCGGCGGCGAACCCGCGCGGCCTCTACACCCTGTTCGAGAAGGAGGTCCTGCGCTTCCTCAAGGTGGTGGTGCAGACCCTGCTCACGCCCGTGGCCACGGCGCTGCTCTACCTGGTCATCTTCGGCGGCGTGCTGGCCGCGCACCTCGAGGTCTACCCCGGCGTCGGCTACGGCGCCTTCCTGGTGCCGGGGCTGATCGCCATGAGCCTGATCCAGAACGCCTTCGCCAACAGCTCCTCGAGCCTCATCCAGTCGAAGATGACGGGCAACCTGATCTTCGTGCTGGTGGCCCCGATCTCGCCGCTCGAGTTCTACCTCGCCTTCGTCGCCGCCGCCGTGGTGCGCGGGCTGCTGGTGGGCGCCGGCGTGTGGCTCGTCGCCCTGCTCTTCGTGGACCTGCCGCTCCACAGCCCGGCCCTGGTGCTCGCCTTCGCGGTGCTCTCGGCCGCGGTGCTGGGCGCGCTCGGCGTGGTCGCCGGGATCTGGGCGGAGAAGTTCGAGCAGCTCGCCGCCTTCCAGAACTTCGTGGTCCTGCCGCTCTCCTTCCTGAGTGGCGTGTTCTACTCGATCGGCTCGCTTCCCGCCCCCTGGGACCGGCTCTCGTGGCTCAACCCGTTCTTCTATATGATTGACGGGTTCCGCCACGGCTTCCTGGGCGTCTCGGACGCGCCGCCGGGCCTGAGCCTGGCGGTGACGGCGGCCTCGCTGGCCGCGGTGAGCGCCGTGTGCCTCACCATGCTGGCGCGCGGCTACAGGATCCGGCAGTGAGCCTTCGCGGAGGAACGGGAGAGGCCGCGCCGCGGCGCGGACGCGTAGCGTTATGGACCGTCTGATCATCCAGGGCGGCGTGCCGCTCGACGGCGAGATCCGCATCTCGGGGGCGAAGAACGCCGTGCTCCCGATCCTCGCCGCCACGCTGCTCGCCGACGAGCCCGTGGTGGTGGGCAACGTCCCGCACCTGCACGATGTCACCACCACCATGGAGCTGCTCGGGCGCATGGGTGTGGACCTGGTCGTCGACGAGCGCATGCGCATCGAGGTGGACCCGCGCGGCGTGCGCGAGCTGGTCGCCCCCTACGAGCTGGTCAAGACCATGCGCGCCTCCATCCTGGTGCTGGGCCCGCTGGTGGCGCGCCACGGCCGCGCCAAGGTCTCGCTGCCGGGCGGCTGCGCGATCGGATCGCGCCCCGTGGACCTCCACATCAAGGGCCTGCGCGCCCTGGGCGCGGAGGTCTGGGTCGAGGGCGGCTACATCCATGCCCGGGCGGAGCGCCTGCGCGGCACGCGCCTGGTGCTCGACACCGTCACGGTCACCGGCACCGAGAACCTCATGATGGCCGCCACCCTCGCCGAGGGCACCACCGTGATCGAGAACGCCGCGCGCGAGCCGGAGGTGGTGGACCTCGCCAACTGCCTGCGCAGCATGGGCGCGCGCATCGAGGGCGCCGGCACCGACACCATCGTCATCGAGGGCGTCGAGCGCCTCCACGGCACCGCCTACGAGGTGCTGCCGGACCGCATCGAGACCGGCACCTACCTGGTGGCGGGCGCCATCACCGGCGGGCGCGTGCGGGTGCGCAACACGCGCCCGGATCTGCTCGACGCCGTGCTCGCCAAGCTGCGCGAGGCCGGCGCCGAGATCGCGACGGGCGAGGACTGGATCGAGCTCGACATGCGCGGCCGCCGGCCGCAGGCGGTGCACGTGCGCACCGCGCCCTACCCGGCCTTCCCCACCGACATGCAGGCGCAGTTCACCGCGCTCAACGCGATCGCCGAGGGCAGCGGCACCATCACCGAGACCGTCTTCGAGAACCGCTTCATGCACGTGCACGAGCTGCAGCGCATGGGCGCCGACGTCTGGCTCGAGGGCAACGTCGCCATCAGCCGCGGCGTCGACCGCCTCACCGCCGCGCCCGTGATGGCCACCGACCTGCGCGCCTCGGCGAGCCTGGTGCTGGCGGGCCTCGTGGCCGAGGGCGAGACCACGGTCGACCGCATCTACCACATCGACCGCGGCTACGAGTGCATCGAGGAGAAGCTCGCCCAGCTCGGCGCGCGCATCCGGCGCGTGCACGCCTGAGGGGCGCGCGCTCGCCAGCCGGGCGCGGGCTCCGGTAACATGTCGTCCCATGCCCGAGCCGCTCACCATCGCAGTCTCCAAGGGGCGCATCCTGGAGGAGGCGCTGCCGCTGCTCGCGCGCGCCGGCATCGTCCCGCGCGAGGATCCGGCGCGCAGCCGCCGCCTGGTGCTCGAGACCTCGCGCGCGGACGTGCGCCTGCTCGTGATCCGCGCCGCCGACGTGCCGACCTACGTGCGCCACGGCGCCGCCGAGCTCGGCATCGCGGGCCGCGACGTGCTCATGGAGCAGGGCAGCGAGGGCCTCTACGAGCCGCTCGACCTCGGCATCGCGCGCTGCCGCATGATGGTCGCCGGCCGGCCCGACGCGCCCGCGCCGCAGCGGCGCCTGCGCGTGGCGACCAAGTACGTCAACGTCACCCGCCGCCACTACGCCGCCAAGGGCGAGCAGGTGGAGCTCATCAAGCTCTACGGCTCGATGGAGCTCGCGCCGCTGGTGGGGCTGGCCGACCGCATCGTGGACCTGGTCGACACCGGCCGCACGCTGGCCGCCAACGGCCTCGTGCCGCTCGAGCACATCGCCGACGTGAGCTCGCGGCTTGTGGTCAACCGCGCCGCGATGAAGGTGCGCCACCGCGAGGTGCGCGCCCTGGTGGCCGACCTGGAGGCGGCGGTGGCCGCCTCCGGCGCGCCCGTGGCCGAAGGGGCGGCGCATGGCTGAGCCCCGGCGGCTGCGCACGCGCGATCCCGGCTTCGACGCCGCCCTCGAGGCGCTGCTCGCCTGGGAGGCGGGGGAGGCGGCCGAGGTCGAGGCCACGGTGCGCGCCATCCTCGAGGACGTGCGCGCGCGCGGCGACGCCGCGCTGCTGGACTACACCGCGCGCTTCGACGGCCTCGAGCTGCCGGGGCCGGAGGCGCTGGAGCTGCCGGCGGCGGCGCTCGACGAGGCGCTCGCCGCCATCCCCGCCGGGCTGCGCGAGGCGCTCGAGACCGCGGCCGCGCGCATCCGCGCCTACGCCGAGCGCCAGCGCCTGGAGTCCTGGCGCTACACCGAGCCGGACGGCACGGTGCTCGGCCAGCAGGTCACGCCCCTCGACCGCGTCGGCCTCTACGTGCCGGGCGGGCGCGCGGCCTATCCCTCCTCGGTGCTCATGAACGCCATCCCGGCCAAGGTCGCGGGGGTGGGCGAGCTCGTCATGGCGGTGCCGACGCCGCGCGGCGAGACCAACCCGCTCGTGCTCGCCGCCGCGCGCATCGCGGGCGTCGACCGCGTCTTCCGCATCGGCGGCGCGCAGGCGGTGGCCGCGCTCGCCTACGGCACCGCGACGGTCCCGGCCGTGGACAAGATCGTCGGCCCCGGCAACATCTATGTGGCCACCGCCAAGCGCCTGGTCTTCGGCGTGGTCGGCATCGACATGGTGGCGGGACCGTCGGAGATCCTGGTGATCTCGGACGGCGGCTCCGACCCGGCCTGGATCGCCATGGACCTGTTCTCGCAGGCCGAGCACGACGAGGACGCCCAGGCCATCCTGCTGAGCCCGGACGCGGCCTTCCTCGACGCCGTCGCCGCCGAGATCCGCGCGCGCCTGCCGGAGATGGCGCGCCGCGAGATCATCGGCCGCTCGCTCGCGCGCCGCGGCGCCCTCATCGAGACGCGCGACCTCGAGGAGGCCGCCGAGATCGCCAACCGCATCGCCCCCGAGCACCTCGAGCTCGCCGTGGACGACCCCGAGGCCCTGCTCGCGCGCATCCGCCACGCCGGCGCGATCTTCCTCGGCCGCCACACGCCCGAGGCGCTCGGCGACTACTGCGCCGGGCCCAACCACGTGCTGCCGACGGCGCGCACGGCGCGCTTCTCCTCGCCGCTGGGCGTCTACGACTTCCAGAAGCGCAGCTCCATCATCGGCTGCTCGCCCGAGGGCGGGGCGCGGCTCGCGCGCGTGGCC
>WFOW01000159.1 GCA_015487895.1 Gammaproteobacteria bacterium
ACCCAGCCGAGGCCGTGCGGCCCGACGGCGATGCCGACGGCGAGATAGCCGAGGATGGCCGGCAGGTGCAGGCGCCGCAGCAGCGTCACCGCGACCACGGCGCTCGCGAGCAGGACGAGGATGGCGGCCAGCGTGTCCGGTCCGTGCTCCATCGGCGGGGGTCAGAGCGGCACGAGCTCGGGCGGCTGCTCGGGGTCGAGCACGAGGACGTGGTGCTCGGGCACGGGGCGCCAGTAGCCCGCGTCCGTGAGCGGCTCGGAGGCGACGAGCTGCCCCTCGGGGAAGCGCTCGTCGTCGGTGGTGTAGTACAGGCTCGGGCAGGGCTCGCCGACGGCGTGGCGCAGCGCGTAGAGGCACTCGCCGTCGGCCACCACGAGGTTGAGCAGCGCCGGGGCGCCGTCCGCCCAGCGCGCCACGCGCGCCACCGTCTCGCGCAGCGCCTCCTCCATCGTCAGGTCGGCGTCCTCGTGCAGCACCTGGCGCAGGAGCGCGAACAGGTACTCGGAGTCCGTCGTGCCCTCGATGTGCGCCTCGATCTCCGGGACGAGGGCGCGGCGCAGGGCCGGGCGCACGCGTGTGGCGAACTCGCGCACGAAGCCGTTGTGCACGAACAGCAGGGCGTCGTCGTGGAAGGGCTGGGTGTTGGCGACGCACACGCGCTGGCCCGGGGTGGCCGCGCGCACGAAGGCGAGCCACAGGTCGGCGCGCAGGCTGCGCGCGAGCGCGCCGAGGTTGGGGTCGGACCAGATCGGCAGCGTGCTCAGGTAGACGGCGGGCTCGTCGTCGGGCGCGTACCAGCCGAAGCCGAAGCCGTCGGCGTTGAGGCTCGCATGGCGCAGCTCGCGCGGGGCGAGCGCCTGGCGCACCAGGCCGTGCGGCGGGGCGAGCACCAGCTCGCCGAGCGGGATCTCCGGGCCGAGGTAGGCGGCGAGGCGGCACATGTCCCGCATGGTACGGGACTGGGCCGCGGTGCGGTAGGCAGTTCGCGGCCGGCGGCCTGCGGCCTGCAGTCCGCGGCCCGGCCTCAGGGCGCGACCACCGCGACGGCCTTGATCTGCGCGTGCACCCGCAGGCCGGGCGCGATGCCGAGGCGCCGCAGGGAGCGGCGCGTGATGCGCGCGAGCAGGCGCGGGCCTCCGCAGTCGAGCGCGACCAGCACGCATGGCCCGTCCGGGTCCTCGTGCACCTCGGCGACCGTGGCCGGCAGCACGTTGAGGATGCTGGTGCGGCCCGGCGGGTCGAGCGCGAGGCTGACGTCGCGCGCGAGCACGCGCGCGCGCAGCCGATCGCCCGGCGCGCCGTGGCGGCCGGCGACGTGCAGCGCGAGGCCGCCGGCGCGCAGGGTGGTGACGCCCTCGGCGGCATCCCAGGCCGCGACCTCGGCCTCGAGCACGGCGCCCGCGTCCTCGCGGCGCGCGAGCGGCAGGTCGGCGCGGGCGAGGAGCTCCGCGAGCGGCCCGGCTGCGAGCACGCGACCGCGCTCCACGTAGACCAGATGGGAGGCCAGCCGCACGGCCTCGCCGAGGTCGTGGGTGACGAGCAGCACCGGCACGCCGAGCGCGCGCACGAGCCCCGCGAGGTCGGCGAGCAGGGCGTCGCGCGCCGGGGCGTCGAGGCCGGCGAAGGGCTCGTCGAGGACCAGCAGGGTGCGAGCGGCGACCAGGGCGCGGGCGAGGGCGGCGCGGCGCCGCTCGCCCCCCGAGAGCGTGCGCGGGCGGCGGCCGAGCAGGCCCGTGACCCCGGCGAGGCGCGCCGCCTCCTCCGGCGCGCGCCCGCCGCGCGTGCGGCGGGCGGCGTAGCGCAGGTTGCCGGCGACCGTGAGGTGGTCGAGCAGCGCCGGCTCCTGGGCGACGTAGCCGATCCCGCGGCGGTGCACGGGCACGAGCCGGCCGGCGGCGTCGTCCTGCCACACCTCCTCGCCCACGGCGACGCGCCCGCGCGCGCGCTCGAGCCCGACGATGGCGCGCAGGAGCGTGGTCTTGCCCGCCCCCGATGGCCCGAACACGGCGGTCACGCCCGCGGCCGGAGCCGTGAAGCGCGCCTCGAGCCGGAAGCCGCCGCGCGCGAGCGCCAGCGAGACGTCCAGGGGAGCGCTCACCGCCGCCTCCGCAGGCCGTAGACGACGGCGAGCACCGCGAAGGAGAAGGCGAGCAGCAGGGCCGCGACGCGGTGGGCGCTCGCGTAGTCGAGGGCCTCGACGTGCTCGTAGATGGCGATGGAGAGCACGCGCGTCTCGCCCGGGATGGAGCCGCCCACGAGCAGCACCACGCCGAACTCGCCCACGGTGTGGGCGAAGCCGAGGGTGGCGGCGGTCAGCAGGCCGCGGCGGGCGAGCGGCAGCGCCACCGTGAAGAAGCGGTCCACGGGGCCGGCGCCGAGGGTGGCCGCCGCCTCCAGCGGGCGCTCGCCGATCGCCTCGAAGGCGCCCTGCAGGGGCTGGACCACGAAGGGCAGCGAGTAGAGCACGGAGGCCACGACCAGCCCCTCGAAGGTGAAGGCCAGCCCCCCGCCGAGGCGCGCCCAGAGGGGGCCCAGCGGGCCGCCCTCGCCGAGCAGCAGCAGCAGGTAGAAGCCGAGCACGGTCGGGGGCAGCACGAGCGGCAGCGCCACGAGCGCCTCGACGGCGGGGCGCAGGCGCGCGCGTGTGCGCGCGAGCCACCAGGCGAGCGGCGTGCCGAGCACGAGCAGCACGAGCGTGCTCACCAGCGCGAGCCGCAGCGTGGTGCCGAGCGCCTGGAGGTCGTCCGGGCTCACGCCGCTGCCTCCGGCGGCGGCAGGTCGTAGCCGGCCGCGCGGATGGCCGCGCGCGCCTGCGGGTCCGCGCGCAGCCAGCGCAGGAAGGCGGCGGCGTGCGGATGCGCGGCGCCGCGGCGCAGCAGCACCGCCTGCTGGCGCAGGGGCGGGTGCAGCCGCGCCGGCACCTCCCAGCGGGGACCCTCCAGGCGCAGCGCCTGGGCGCGCGCGAGGAAGCCCGCCTCGGCGCCGCCCTGGCGCACCAGCGCAGGCACCTGGCCGGCGTGGGCGGCGAGGACGAGCCGCCCGGGCCAGGGCCAGCGTCCCAGCGCCCCGAGCGCCGCCCGCGCCGCCGCCCCGTAGGGCGCGGTCCGGGGGTTGGCGATGGCGAGGCGCTTGATGCGGCCCTCCTCCAGGGCCGCC
>WFOW01000160.1 GCA_015487895.1 Gammaproteobacteria bacterium
CGCCACGCAGGACCTTGGTCTCCCCCGCACCCGCGGGGATCGACCGCTGAGGTCATCCATCAAGACGTGCTCGCCTGGGTGTACGCGATCAAAAAGACGCAGGATTTTGTCATATTGTTTTGTGATCGCATGTTGCCCATAAATATTTTTTTGGCATTTTGCGCTTGACGTCTAGTGCACCTTTGTGCACAATTGCCGATAAGACGACGGGGAGGTGGTCTCCCCATTTGCCGGGATAGTCCCGGCGCCCTGCGCCTCGGGGGTGGATCTGGGGCAGGAGGATTGCCATGAGCGACCTTCTTCAGAATATCGGCGCCGGGGATCACCCCGGCGTCGAGTTGGCGGCGGCCCGCATTGCGCGGGTCCGCCAAAAAGGGGCTTTGTCCCCCCTGGAGGCGGAAGAGTTCTCCCGCCTCCAGGAGGCGCTTGACCCGGCCGAGGAGGCGCTGTACAGCGCCTTCCTCGACCGTGGTTTCTGCGTGGTCTGTGACCACGCGGGGATCATTTCCCCCGCGGGTCACGGGCCAGAAGGGGACCTCTGCGCGGAGTGCGCGGAGGTCCTGGGAGAGGGGGGGTAGTCCTCCCCTCTCCCTCAGACGGCCGGCGCAAGCCGGCCGTTTTCGTTTGAGCCGGCGGTTGCCGGCTTTTTTATTTGTCGGGGTTGACTGGCTGTGCACCTTTGTGCACCATAGCACCCATGATCACGCGGGGCAGGTGCCCCGCAGGCGGGATGGGCCCGCCGCCCGCGCCTCGGGGTTGTTCTGGGGCAGGAGGGGAAGATGCCTTCTCGGCGCCCCATCTCCACCATCGCCGCCGTCCGCGGCCTGGCCGGTCTGCCGGCCGAGGCGCTGGACGAGGCGCATGCCGTGGTGATGGGGCGCCGCATTATTCGGGAGCGCGCCGCCGAGGCGGGGGAGTCGGTCCGGGAGTATCTGGACCGGCTCCCCCGTCGTCGTTTTGCGCGTTTGATCTCGCGCGCCGCCGGCCTGCACTACTGGCCGGCGGTGGCTTATGGGCCGCGCATCCCCGCCGAGGTGTACGCCGAGGCGGAGCGCATCGCCACGGCCGTCCGCTGCCCGGGCGAGTACTGGGTCCCCGGCGAGTCCCACGGTTGCTGGGATGCCGAGGGGCATTACGGTATCTCGTACTGGGATGTGGCCTGGGCGTGGCGTGCGGCGCGCGGCCGGCGCGGGGTCTTCCGCGCGCTGATGTACGGCCTGGCGCACGGCATCGAGCGTGGCTTTATGCTGCCCGCGGGGCGCTGGTCCGGCCAGTACTGGCGGGATCTGTACCGCGGCAGCGAGGCGCGCATCGAGCGGGTCGTGCGCGGCGCGCTGTGGGTCCGGTCGGCCCTCGGCGAGTATGCGCCGAGGGGCTTCAGCGCTCAGGCTCTCCAGGCGCTGGGCCGCCTGCCGTGGTACTGCCGCTGGGCGGCGGTGCACGGCGTCGTCGGCGACGACGAGGCCGGCTTCGGCCGGCGCATCCGCCTCCGCGACCTGGACTGGGACGCGGTGCGGGTGGCGCAGCGGGGCTGGCGGGCGGCCTGGCACGCCGGCTATCTGCCGGCGGCGTCTTGGTGGTGGCAGACCGCGCCGGACGTGGCCGAGCGGCTGGCGGAGGCGGATCGGTATCCGTCTCCCGCGGGGGTGCGGGTGCGCACCCTGCGCCAGCTCATCCGCCGGCACGAGGTGCGGTCGCCGGAGGCGGTGCTGGCGGCGGTGCAGCTGTGCCGCGCCTACGGCGCCGACCTGGCCGCCATCGAGCGGCGTGTCCGGCAGTACGGCAAGGGACGCGGCGAGCTGGCGGTGCACGACGCCGGCCAGCTCGCCTGGCCGTCCGAGCCGGTGCTGCCGGGCTGGGCGGCGTGGCTCGACGCCCATCCAAGCTGCTGGCGGCACTCGGCGCTGCTGGCCGGCATCGAGCGCGAGCTCGGCGGGCGGCTGCCCAGCAGCACCGCCGAGTTCGAGGCCGCCGCCGCGCGCGTGGTCGCCGCCGACCCGGAGGGCGCGCTCCTGGAGATCGGCGTGGAGCCGGGGGGGATCAGTGACTACCTCCGGCTCTACGCCGAAGGCCCGAAGGACGCGGAGATGATCCCCGCGCCCCGGGTCGCGCCGGAGGGCCTGTATACGATCCGGCAGCTCGCCTTCGACGACTGGCGGGCGCCCGCGATCGGGCTGCTGACGGATTGCTGTCAGCACCTGCACAACGCAGCGGAAAGCTGCGCGCGGGCGTCCTACCGCCGTGCCGACTGCGCGGTGTGGGTCGTCGAGAAGGGCGGCCGGATCGTGGCGCAGGCCTTCGTATGGCGCTCCAAGCGCCGCCTCGTCCTGGACAGCGTCGAGGCGCTCGGCGCCGTGCGCCGGGGCGAGGCGGCGCAGACGATCGCGCGGCTGATGATCGCGGCCGCGCAGGATGCCATCGGCCGCCTCTGCATCGAGGCGGCCTACGTCGGTGACACCTTTTATGGGGTCACCGAGGAAGTGATCCGGCAGGCCGGCGGCGCGAGCCGGCCTGCCCCCCGCCCGCTGCTGGGCAAGCTCGGCTACACTGACGCCGAGACGGTCCGGCACATCGCGGGCGAAGACTGACATCGCCGGCCGGCATAATGTCGGCCGGCATTTTGCCCGGGTGGTCCGGGCACCCCGCGCCTCGGGGGTGGGACAGGGGCAGGAGGGCACCGTGGAGGTG
>WFOW01000161.1 GCA_015487895.1 Gammaproteobacteria bacterium
AAGCCGGCCTGGGTCCTGCGTCAGCGGAGCGCGAGGTAGAGCGTTCGGTCCGGCTGGTCCACGTCTAGGTCTCGCGCGCTAGGCGCCATGCGGGACGGCATCGGGCTACGCGCGGGCGGCGCCTTCGGCGGGCTCCTCGTCGCCGGGCGGCGGGCCGAGGACGGCGCCGAGGTCGAGGGCGAGGTCGGGGAAGCGGGTCGAGCGCAGGGTGTCGTCCGGGCCGAGGACGTCGGGCCGGCCGTAGCGGCCCTCGTCGAGGGCGTAGCGCAGCACGAGCCGGTCCACGGGGTGGACGATCCAGTACTCGGCGACGCCGGCGCGCTCATAGAGGTCGCGCTTGAGGCCCTCGTCGCGGTAGGCGGTGGCGGGCGAGACGACCTCGACGACGAGGTCGGGGGCGCCGCGCACGTGGGTCCCGGCCAGGCGCGCGGGGTCGCAGACGACGAGGACGTCGGGCTGGAGCACGGTGTCGGCGGCCTCGTCCGGGGTGCCCGGGGGCGCGAGCACCACGTCGACCGGCGCCACCAGCACGCGGCAGCCGGATTCCGCGAGCGCCGCGCGCAGCGCGACGGCGATCTCCAGGACGATCTCCTGATGCAGCAGCGAGGGTGCGGGGGACATCTCGTGGGCCTCTCCGTGGACGAGCTCCCAGCGGCCCTCGGCCGGCCAGCGGCGCAGGTCGGCGTAGGTGAGGTGGCGGCCGTGCGGCTGTGGGGTGGCCATGGCGGTCTCCGCGGGAGCGGGCTCCGTGCCGTCGCCCCGAAGGCTAGCGCATCGGCGCCCGCGGCGCGAGAGCGGCGGGCGTGCGTGCCATAATGCGCGGCCGGCGGTGGCGGCGGGAGGGCATGCGTGGGCGCGTCGGGCAGGCGAAGGGCGTTCGGGGCGGCGGCGCTGCGGTGGCGGCCGGCGGCGGCCGCGCTCGCCGGGGGCGCGGTGCCGGCGGCGCTGCGGCCGTGGCTCGCCGAGCGGGGCTCGCTCACGGCGCGGCTCGCCGCGGCCTGCCCCGGGCGGCTGCGGGTGGCCGTGCTGGCCGAGGGCTGGGGCGTGCCGGCGGCCGAGGAGGCGCGGCGGCTGGAGCTGCGGCGCGGCGCGCGGGCCTGGGTGCGGCACGTGCACCTGCTGTGCGGGCGCACGCCCTGGCTGTTCGCGCGCACGGTGGTGCCGGCGGCGACGCTGCGCGGGGCGGGCGCCGGGCTGCGCCGCCTCGGCGAGCGCCCGCTCGGCGAGCTCCTGCACCGCAGCCCCGGCGTGGGCCGCAGCGCGCTCGAGGTCGCGCCGCTGCCGGCGGGCCACCCGCTGCACCGGCTGGCCTGGCCGCGCGGGGGGGCGGCGGCCATCTGGGGGCGGCGCTCGGTCTACACTATGCGCGGACGAGCGCTGCTGGTGAGCGAGTTCTTCCTGCCGCCGCTTGCGGGGGGCTGAGCGCATGGCGCGGACGGGGGAGCGGGCGGCGCCCGCGGGCGGGCCCGTGACGGGCATCGGCGCGCGGCTGCGCGAGTACGCGCGGCTGATGCGCGTCGACCGGCCGATCGGCTACTTCCTGCTGCTGTGGCCCACGCTGTGGGCGCTGTGGATCGCGGGCGAGGGCCGCCCGGAGCCGCGCGTGGTCGCGATCTTCATCGCGGGCGTGATCCTGATGCGCTCGGCCGGCTGCGTCGTCAACGACTGGGCGGACCGCGACATCGACCCGCACGTGCGCCGCACGCGCGACCGGCCGCTCGCCGCCGGCCGCGTGCGCCCGGGCGAGGCGCTGGCGCTGTTCGCGCTGCTGTGCCTGGCGGCCTTCGGCCTGGTGCTGCTCACCAACCCGCTCACCATCGCCCTGTCCTTCGTGGGCGCGGCGCTCGCGGCGAGCTATCCCTTCATGAAGCGCTTCCACCACCTGCCGCAGGTGCACCTGGGGGCGGCCTTCGGCTGGGCGGTGCCCATGGCCTTCGCGGCGCAGGCGGGCAGCGTGCCGCCGGTGGCGTGGCTGCTGTTCACGGCGACCCTCCTGTGGACGGTGGCCTACGACACCATGTACGCCATGGCCGACCGCGAGGACGACCTGCGGCTGGGGGTGAAGTCGACGGCCATCCTCTTCGGCGACGCCGACCGCGCCATCGTCGGCGTCCTGCAGGCGCTGTTCCTGCTGGCGATGGCGCTGCTCGGCCGGCGCCTCGGCCTCGGCGAGCCCTACTGGCTGGGGCTCGCGGCGGCGGCCGCGCTCGCCCTCTACCAGCAGTACCTGATCCGCCGCCGCGAGCCGTCCGCCTGCTTCCGCGCCTTCCTCAACAACGGCTGGCTGGGGGCGGCGGTCTTCGCCGGGCTCGCGCTGGCCTACCTCTGAGCGCGGGCGGCGGGCGGCGCCGCGCGCAGCAGGCACCAGACGTCCACGCGCGCCACGCCCGCACGGCGCAGCACGCGCGCCGCCTCGCCCGCCGTGCTCCCGGTGGTGAGGACGTCGTCGACCAGGGCGACGTGGCGCCAGGGCGGCGGGCGGGCGGCGGCGAAGGCCCCGCGCACGTTGCGCCGCCGGGCCCCGGCGCCGAGGCCGCTCTGGGCGGCCGTGGGCCGCAGGCGCCGCAGCGCCTCCGGCGCCACCGGCACGCCCAGGGCGCGGCCCGCGGCGCGGGCGAGCCGCGCCGCCTGGTCGAAGCCGCGCCCGCGCAGGCGCGCGCGGTGGAGCGGCACGGGCACCAGCGCCTCGGGCCGTTCCCCGCGGGCCATGCGTCGGGCGGCGCGGGCGAACAGCGCCTCGAGCAGGGCGCCGCAGGCAGGGTCGCCGTGGAACTTCCAGCGCACGAGCGCCGCATCGAGCGGCCAGGCGTAGCGGTAGGGGGCCCACGCCGCCTCCCACGGCGGCGCGCGGCGCAGGCAGCGCCGGCAGGCGAGGCCCGGCTCGGCCACGGGGGCCGCGCAGCGCGGGCAGGCGGCGCGGTTGCGCGGGAGCTCGGCGAGGCAGCCGCGGCAGGCCGGCAGCGCCGCGCGCGGCCCGAGCCGGGCGCCGCACAGCGCGCAGTGGCGCGGCAGGAGCGTGTCGAGAGCAACGCGAAGGGCCGTCCTTGCCCACCTGTTCACCTGTCGGGCCCTCCATGGTTGACAGGGGCCGGCCGGCCCGTACCATGGCCGGCCACCCCCGAAGTCTAGCCGCGCGGGCGCGGCGCGAGGAGGGCGAGGTGACGGAGGAGGCCCCCACGACGCGCGTGGTCACGGCCCGCTCGGCCAAGCGGGCCGCGGCGGTGTTCCACATCGGCAACGTGCTCGCCGTGGCCGTGCCCCTGCCGCTCGGCATCCTGTGGCTCGGCGCCTCGATGCTCCTCTACGCCCTCAACCGCCACCACCCGAACCCGGAGGTGGGCCACTCCATCCAGCGCGGGGCCTACGTCTTCTACGGCGTTGCGGGCTTCGTCACCGCGGCGGCGATCTTCATCCCGGGCGGGGGGCTCGCGTGGTGGCTCGCCGCCTGGGCGCTGGCGGCGGCGGTGGTCGTGCCCTTCTCGGCCTGGGAGCTGTGGCGGCTCAGGCGCGCGCGCTGGGCCGATCTCACGCTCGGGCCGGCGGAGCGGGAGGCCGGCGCGTGAGCACACCCGGCGAGTCGGGGCCGCGCCACGACTGGACCCGCGCCGAGGTCGAGGCGCTCTACGCGCTGCCCTTCAACGACCTGCTGCACCGCGCCCACACCGTCCACCGCGCCCACCACGACCCGAACGCGGTGCAGGTGA
>WFOW01000162.1 GCA_015487895.1 Gammaproteobacteria bacterium
CCTTCACACCCCACGCGCGGGGCCGAATGGCATAGGATTCCCCGGAAGCCATGGGCACCGAGAGCCACATCCACTGGCTGCTCTACCTGCTGGAGCTCCTCTCCGCGCTGTTCGTGTTCATTCTCGGCACCGCGGCGCTCGCCGTGGCCGTGCTCGCGGTCGTCGACCTGACCCAGCGCCGCGACGCGGTGCGCCGCAACTACCCGGTGCTCGGGCGCCTGCGCGGCGTGCTCGAGCACCTGGGGCGCTTCTTCCGCCACTACGTCTCGGCCCTGGACCGCGAGGAGCTGCCCTTCAACCGTGCCGAGCGCCGCTGGGTCCACCGGGCCGCGGCGGGCGAGCGCCCCGTGGCGGCCTTCGGCTCCACGCGCGACCTGCGCCCGGCGGGCACCGTGTACTTCGTCAACGCGCCCTTTCCGGCCCCAGAGGCCGAGCCGCCGGAGCCCTCGCCCGTGACCGTGGGGCCGCACTGCGCGCGGCCCTACCGCACGGCGGGCGTCTTCCACGCCTCCGGCATGAGCTACGGCGCGCTGTCGCGCCCGGCGGTGCTGGCCCTCTCGCATGGCGCGCGCATGGCCGGATGCTGGCTGAACACGGGCGAGGGCGGGCTCGCGCCCGCGCACCTCGACGGCGGCTGCGACCTCGTCTTCCAGATCGGCACCGCGAAGTACGGCGTGCGCGACGCCGAGGGCCGGCTCGACCCGCAGGCGCTGCGCCGCCTCGCCGCGCACGCGCCGGTGCGCATGGTCGAGATCAAGCTCGCCCAGGGGGCCAAGCCCGGCCGCGGCGGCATCCTGCCGGCGGCGAAGGTGACCCCCGAGATCGCCGCCATCCGCGGCATCCCGCCGTGGCGCGACGCCGTCAGCCCGGCGCGCCACCCCGAGATCGCCGGCCCCGCGGACCTGCTCGACATGGTGGCGCGCGTGCGCGACCTCACGGGGCTGCCGACCGGCTTCAAGACCGTGCTCGGCGGCGACCGCTGGCTCGACGCGCTGTGCGAGGAGATCCTGCGCCGCGGCGCCGCGCACGCGCCGGACTTCATCACCGTCGACGGCGCCGAGGGCGGCAGCGGCGCAGCGCCCGCGAGCCTGATGGACGCCGTGGGGCTCCCCATCCGCGAGGCGCTGCCGCTCGCCGTCGACACCCTCATCGCCGCCGGCCTGCGCGGACGCGTGCGCGTCATCGCCTCCGGGCGCCTGGTGACGCCGGTGGGCGTGGCCTGGGCCCTGTGCGCCGGGGCCGACTTCGTCTGCTCGGCGCGCGGCTTCATGTTCGCCCTCGGCTGCATCCAGGCCATGCGCTGCGACCGCAACACCTGCCCCACGGGCGTGACCACGCACGACCCGCGGCGCCAGCGCGGCCTCGACCCCCGGGACAAGGCGCTGCGCGTGCGCGACTACGTGCGCGCGGTCGAGCGCGAGGTCCGCCTCATCGCCCATGCCTGCGGCGCCCGCGAGCCGCGCGCGCTCGAGCGCCGCCACGTGCGCGTCAGCCTCGGCGACGGGCGCTCGGTCTCCTTCGAGCAGCTCTTCCCCTATCCCGGCGCCGGCCCGCCCGCGACCGCGGCCGGGGGCTGAGCGCGCGGGCGCCGCACCCCGAGGCTCACGAGGAACCGCCACGAGGAACCGCAAGTGAAGGAGGCACGCCATGGCGTCCATCGTCTCCCTGGGCTGCACCCTGGCCGGATGGCTGGACCGGCTCGGCACCTTCCTGCCGCAGCTCGGCCTGCGCCTGCTGCTCGCCTACGAGTTCTGGGAGTCGGGCCTCGAGAAGTTCCACGGGGAGAACTGGTTCGGGGAGATCCGTGCGAGCTTCCCCTTCCCGTTCGACCTGCTCCCGGTCGAGCTGAGCTGGCGGCTCGCCATGTGGACCGAGCTCGTCGGCGCGGTGGGGCTGGTGCTGGGGCTCGGCACGCGCTTCTGGGCCCTGGCGCTGATCGTGCTCGACGTGGTGGCGTGGGCCAGCGTGCATGCCGGCAACGGCTACAACGTGTGCAGCAACGGCTGGAAGCTGCCGCTGATCTACCTCGTCATGCTGCTGCCGCTGCTCCTCCAGGGGGCGGGGCGCGCGAGCCTCGACCACCTGGTGGCGCGCCTCTACGCCCGCTGAGCGGGCGCCGCCGGCGCGCGGCGCGGCGCCTCAGCGGCGGCGGCGCGCCTGCACGCGCAGGCGCAGGGCGTTGAGGCGGATGAAGCCCTCGGCGTCCTTCTGGTCGTAGGCGCCGCGGTCGTCCTCGAAGGTGGCGATGGCGGGATCGAACAGCGAGTCCGTGGCGGAACGCCGCCCCGTGACCTGCACCGAGCCCTTGTAGAGCCGCACCCGCACCTCGCCGTTGACGTGCGCCTGGGTGGCGTCCACGAGGGCCTGCAGCGCCTCGCGCTCGGGGCTGAACCAGTAGCCGTTGTAGACCAGCGCAGCGTAGCGCGGCATGAGCTCGTCCTTGAGGTGGGCGGCCTCGCGGTCGAGGGTGAGCGACTCCATGGCGCGGCGCGCCTTGAGCAGGACGGTGCCGCCCGGCGTCTCGTAGCAGCCGCGCGACTTCATGCCGACGTAGCGGTTCTCGACGATGTCCGCACGTCCCACCCCGTGGCGGCCGGCGCGCTCGTTGAGCCGCGCGAGCAGCGCCGCGGGCGGGAGCCGCTCGCCGTCCACGCTCACCGGGTCGCCGCGCTCGAAGCCGATCACGAGGTCCTCGGGCTCGTCCGGGGCGCGGCGCGGGTCCACGGTCCAGCGCCACATGTCGGGCTCGGGCTCCGCCCACGGGTCCTCGAGGACGCCGCCCTCGTAGGAGATGTGCAGCAGGTTGGCGTCCATCGAGTAGGGCGAGCCGCCGCCGGGCTTGCGCTCCACCGGGATGCCGTGCGCCTCGGCATAGGCGAGCAGCTTCTCGCGCGAGGTGAGGTCCCACTCGCGCCAGGGCGCGATGACGCGGATGTCGGGGTCGAGGGCGTAGGCGGTGAGCTCGAAGCGCACCTGGTCGTTGCCCTTGCCCGTGGCGCCGTGGGCGATGGCATCGGCCCCGGTCTCGTGCGCGATCTCGACCAGGCGGCGGGCAATGAGCGGGCGGGCGATGGAGGTGCCGAGGAGATACTCGCCCTCGTAGACCGCGTTGGCCCGGAGCATGGGGAAGACGTAGTCGCGCACGAAGGTCTCGCGCAGGTCCTCGACGTAGATCTCCTTCACGCCGAGGGCCTCGGCCTTGCGGCGCGCGGGCTCGAGCTCCTCGCCCTGGCCGATGTCGGCGGTGAAGGTGACCACCTCGCAGCCGTAGGTCTCCTGCAGCCAGCGCAGGATCACGGAGGTGTCGAGCCCCCCGCTGTAGGCCAGCACCACCTTCCTGACGTCGCTCATCGCCCAGCTCCTTCACGACGTAACATCGGCCCGCCACCCGTGCGGGTCCGAATCTTTGTCATGCCGACGGCGCAGCTGCTCACCCGCACTCGCTGCATGTTGTTCGGACACATCGGCGTAAGGGTCGACCGGCGACCCCATGGTCGGGCGCCCGACACGCTCACCCGAGAACCGACGGATCGGGTCGGTATCGGTCCTCCTTCTCCCGGACCGGTCCTGCCCTGTCGGCTGCGTCCCGCACCAGCCCCCGGAGCGTGGAGGGGAGCCGCCCGGGCTCCCGACGGACGGCGCCGAGCTCGTCCCGCATGGGCGCC
>WFOW01000163.1 GCA_015487895.1 Gammaproteobacteria bacterium
CGACCACGGCCCCCGGCCCCACCCAGGCCTCGGGGTCCACCTCGGCATCGGGATCTACCACGGCCCGCGGGTGCACGCCGCGGCGCCGCGGCGTCGGCGGGGCGAACACGGCCGCGGCGCGCGCGAAGGCCAGGTAGGGATCGTCGGCGACCAGCGCCGCCACCGGGCAGGCGGCGCGTTCGGAGGCGGCGAGGATCACCGCTGCGGCGCGCGTACCGCCCAGCAGGCGCCGGTAGCGCGGGTTGGCGAGGAAGCTGACCGTATCGGGGGTGGCGCGGTCAAGCGCGGCGACACCGCGCACGCGCACCTCCGGATCGCCCTCCAGTCGCGCGCCGATACGGTCGGCGAGCTCTGCGAGGCTCAGCTCCACCCCGCCCGCTACTGCTTTCCGGCGCCGGCGCCCTGCCGCCTGCGGAAGTCCTCCTTCAGGCGCTGCAGCACGCGGCTTGTGATGTCCACCTTGTCGCCGGCGTAGAGCACGCCGTCGCCGAGGATCAGGTCGTACTTCTCCTCCTTCGCCAGCGAGACGATGGCACGGTAGACCTGGCGCTGCAGCTTGCCGAACTCCTCGTTGCGCCGGATGTTGAAGTCCTCGCGAAACTCGTCCTGGGCGCGCTTGATGTCGCGGCGGCGCGAGCGGATCTCGCGCTCGAGCTTGCGCCGCTCGGTCTCGCTCATCACGGCTCCGTCACGCGCAAGCCGCTCCTCCAGCTTGCGCAGCTCCTTCTGCCGGCGCACCAGCTCGCGGTCGCGCGGGGCGAACTCGCGCTCCAGGCGCTTGCGGGCCGCCTCCGCCTGGGGTGACTTCTCCAGCAGCACCGCCGGGTTGACGACCCCGATCTTGATCTCGGCCATGGCGGCACCCGTGACGGCCAGGAGCGCAGCCCCGCCCAGCCACACGAGGGCCTTGTGCATATGCTTGCCCACAGGATTCCTCCTCAGAAGCCACGCCCGAAGGTGAACTGGAACGCCTGCGTATCGTCGCCCTCGCGGGCGTTGAGCGGCGCCGCGAGGCTGAAGGCCAGCGGGCCCAGGGGCGACATCCACTGCAGGGTCACACCGACGGAATAGCGCAGCTCCGCCGCGTCGAAGCCACCCACATCCTTGAATACATTACCGGCATCGGCAAAGGCGCTCAACCGCATGGTCTGGGCCGCCTGCCCGAAGGGCGGAGGAAAGACGAGCTCCACCCCCCCGGTGACCAGGAAGGCCCCGCCCAGCGGCCGGCCGTTGGAGTCGCGCGGCCCCAGAGAATAGGTCTCGTATCCCCGCACCGACCGTATGCCGCCAGCGAAAAAGTTGGCGAAGAACGGCAGCTCCCCGGTGTCGCCGTAGCCGGCGCCGTATCCGATCTCGCCGCGCGCACGCAGGGCGAAGCGTCGCGTCAGGGGGAAGTAGCGGTCGTGGACATAGCGCAGCTTGTAGTACTGCAGCGTGCTGCCCGGCAGCACCAGATCGGCGCTGACCGCCTGCAGCGCGCCCCGGTCCGGAAAGATCGCGCGGTTGCGCGAGTCACGGGTCCATCCCAGCGAGAGGTTGAGCAGGCTGTAGGCGTCGCCGTTGGCGTCGAGATAGGAGACGATCTCCTTCGAGGCGTCACTGCCGAGGTCCACGCTGAGACGATCGAAGCCCAGCGCGAAACGCACGCTGTCGAACTCCGCCAGCGGCACCCTATAGTTGACCTCCCCTCCGGCCACGTTGGTGGCATAGTCGGCGATACCCGCCTCCTCGGCATCGGTCTTGCGGTAGGTGACGCGGAAGCCGCGGCTGACGCCATGGATCGTGTGATACGGGTTGAAATAGGAGAAGCTGTAGATGGTGTTGACCTGGGAGTTGTTGAAGTTGACGCTGACCCGCTTGCCGGTCCCGAGGAAGTTGTCCTGGGTCACCGAGGCGTTCAGGATCAGGCCCTGCGACTGCGAGTAGCCGAGGCCGGCGCTCATGGTCCCCGTGGGCCGCTCCGTGACCGTGAACACCACGTCCACCTGGTCGCCGGTCCCGGGCACGGCCGGCGTCTCGACGTTGACCTCCTGGAAGAACCCGAGACGCTCGAGGCGCATGCGCGACAGGCGCACCTTCTCCGCCGAGAAGGGGGCGCCCTCGAGCTGGCGCATCTCGCGGCGCAGCACCTCGTCGCGTGTGCGGTAGTTGCCCTTGAAGACGATCCTGCGCACATAGACCCGCTTTCCGGGATCCACAAAGAATGTGATGGAGACGCGCTTGCCCTCCCTGTCCAGATCCGGGATGGTGTTGACGTTGGCGAATGCGTAGCCCTCGTCACCGAGGCGTTCCACGATGCGCTTGGAGCTCTCGGCGAGCTCCTTGCGCGAGAAGACCGCGCCGGAGCGCACGCTGATGAGCGGCTCGAGCTCTTCCGCCGGCACGGGCAGGCGCCCGGCGAGCCGGACCTCCCCGACCGTGTACCGCTCGCCTTCACGCACGTTGATGGTGATATAGACGCCCTTGCGGTCCGGCGTGATCGTCACCTGGGTCGATTCGATCTCGAAGTTGATGTATCCGCGATCCTGGTACCAGGAGCGCAGCTTCTCGAGGTCGCCGGCGAGCTTCTCCTTCGAGTACCTGTCGTTGCGGGTGTAGAAGGAAAGCCAGTTTCCCCTCCCGAGCGCGAAGAGCTTGAGCAGGCGCTTTTCGCTGTAGGCGCGGTTGCCCACGATGTTGATGCCGCGTATGCGCGCCACCTCGCCTTCCGCGATATCGATGGCCACGGCGACGCGGTTGCGCTCGAGCGGCGTCACCGTCGTGCGGATGCGCACGCCGTACTTGCCGCGGGCGAAGTATTGGCGCCGCAGCTCCTGCTCGACACGGTCGAGGACGGCGCGATTGAAGACGCGCCCCTTGGCCAGGCCGACCTGCCTGAGCGCGTCCAGGAGATCCTCCGTGCCGATGTCGCGGTTGCCGGATACGGTGACCTCGGCGACCGCCGGACGCTCGACGACCTCGACCACCAGCACATCGCCGTCGCGCGCCAGACGCACGTCGGAGAAGAAGCCGGTCCTGAAGAGCGCCCGCACCGCCTCCGCCGCACGGCGCTCGTCCACCCGCTCGCCGACCTTGATCGGCAAATAGTTGAACACGGTGCCGGCCGCGATGCGGCGCAGCCCCTCGACACGGATGTCGCGCACCACGAAAGGCTCGAAGGCGGATGCGGCGGCGGCCAGCATCAGCGCCAGCGCCGCGAGCAGCGCTGGCAGAGCCTTCGCCCTCCACGTCAGGTTCCTTGCCCGTCTCTCCACGGAAGCCTCAGCCGAGCAGCCGCGCCAGATCGTTGTACAGGGCGAGCCCCATGAGCAGGGCGAGCAGGGCGATGCCCACGCGCTGGCCGAGCGCCTGCGCCCGCTCCGAGAGCGGGCGGCCGCGCACCGCCTCGACCGCGCAATAAAGCAGGTGGCCGCCGTCGAGGAGGGGAACGGGCAGGAGGTTGATGACGCCCAGGCTCACGCTGATCACCGCCAGAAAGGAGAGGAAGCTTACCAGCCCCATGCTGGCGGTCTGCCCCGCATACTGCGCGATGGAGAGCGGTCCGCTCAGGTGGCGCACCGAGGCCTCGCCGACCACCATGCGCCACAGCATGCGCACGGTCAGCACCGTCATGTCCCAGGTGCGCCCGATCCCCTCGCCGAGGGCGGCCAGCGGCCCGTAGCGCACCACCACGCGCTGGGGCTCGAGCAGGCCTTCCGGCACACGCACACGCGCCCCGATGTAGCCGAAGCGCCTTTCGCCGTCCCCGCGCACCTCCGGCACCAGCCTCACCTCGAGCCGCCGCCCCCCGCGCTCGATCTCCAGCCGCAGCGCGCGGCCGGGGCTCGCGCGCACCACCCGCACGAAATCCTCCCAGTCCTCCACGGGGCGGCCGTCGACGGCGCGCACCCGGTCGCCGGGCCGCAGGCCCGCCGCCACCGCCGGACCGTCCGGCTCGACGGCGTCGATCACGGGGGGCAGGCTGGGCCGCCAGGGCCTCAGCCCGAGCGCCTCCAGCAGACGGCCCGACTCGGCGAGCGCCTCGCCGCCTGTGAGGTCCAGCCGCCGCAGGGCACGCCCCCCTTCGCGCGTGCGCACCTCCACCTCCACCACGCGGCGCTCGGTGGCGGCATCGAGGAGGGCGAAGGCGGCGAGCTGCCAGCTCGGGGTGCGCTCGTCCCCCACGCGCAGGATCTCGTCGCCGGGGCGGAAGCCCGCCATCGCGGCGGGGCTCGCCGGCCGCACCTCGCCCACCACCGGCTTGACCCCCGGCACCCCGAGGCCGAACACCGCCCAGTAGGCGAGCACCGCAAACAGGAAGTTGAAGGCGGGCCCGGCGGCGACGATGGCCATGCGCGTGCCCACACCCTTGCGGTTGAAGGCGCGGTCGAGCTCGGCGGGCGGGACCACGCCCTCGCGCTCGTCGAGCATCTTGACGTAGCCGCCCAGGGGGATGGCGGCGATCACGTACTCGGTGCCGTCACGCCCCTCGCGCCGCCACAGCGGGCGCCCGAACCCCACCGAGAAGCGCAGCACCCGCACGCCGGCGCGACGCGCGACCCAGAAGTGGCCGAACTCGTGCACCGTCACCAGCACGCCGATGGCGACGATGAAGGACAGCAGCGAGAGCAGGGCATCGCCCATCAGGCCGTGCCTCCGATGCGCTCGAGGAGCCGGCGCGCCTCGTCGCGCGCCCGGCGGTCCTCGTCCAGCACGGTCTCGAGATCCCGCGCCGGCCGCGCCGGGAGCGTCTCGAGCACGTGCTCGATCACGTGCGCGATGTCAACGAAACGGATGCGCCCGCCGAGGAAGGCCTCGACCGCCACTTCGTTGGCCGCGTTGAGGGCCGCCGGCGCGGTGCCGCCGGCCGCGAGCGCCCGACGCGCGAGGCCGAGGCAGGGAAAGCGCCGCGGATCGGGGCGCTCGAAGTCGAGACGCCCCACCGCCACCGGATCGAGGGGCTCCACGCCGGACTCGATGCGCTCCGGCCAGGCGAGCGCATGCGCGATGGGTATGCGCATGTCGGGCTGGCCGAGCTGGGCAAGCACGGAGCCATCGGCGAATTCTACCATGGAGTGGATGATGCTCTGGGGATGGATGACGACCTCGATCGCCTCTCCCGGCAGCCCGAACAGCCAGCGCGCCTCGATGACCTCGAGGCCCTTGTTCATCATCGTCGCCGAGTCCACCGAGATCTTGCGCCCCATCACCCAGTTGGGGTGGGCGACCGCCTCGGCCGGCGTCACCTCGGCGAGCCGCTCGGGCGGCAGCTCGCGGAAGGGGCCGCCCGAGGCGGTCAGCAGGATGCGCCGCACCCCGCGCGGGGCCTCGCCGGGCTCGCCGCCCGGCGGCAGGCACTGGAAGACGGCGTTGTGCTCGCTGTCGACGGGCAGCAGGCGCGCGCCGTGGCGCCGCACCGCGTCCATGAAGATCGGCCCCGCCATCACCAGGGCCTCCTTGTTGGCCAGCAGCACGCGCTTGCCGGCACGCACCGCCGCGAGCGTCGGGAGCAGGCCGGCCGCCCCGACGATGCCCGCCATGACCACATCGGCCTCGGGCAGCGCCGCGACCTCGGCCAGGGCCGCCTCGCCGCCGCGCACCTCCACCTCCGGCACGCCCTCGCCGGCCAGGCGCTCGCGCAGACGCGCGGCGGCACCGGGGTCGGCCATCACCGCCTGCTGCGGCCTGTGGCGCCGGCACAGCCGCACCATGCCCTCGACGTCGGCGCGCGCGGTGAGGGCGAGCACGCGGAAACGGTCGGGATGGCGCGCCGCGACATCGAGCGTGCTGAGCCCGATGGTGCCCGTGGCGCCGAGGACGACGAGGCCGCTCACAGCCATCGCAGGCCCGCGACGAAGACGGGCGCCGCCGCCGTCAGGCTGTCGATGCGGTCGAGCACGCCCCCATGCCCCGGGAGCAGGCTGCCGCTGTCCTTGACCCCGGCGTGGCGCTTGATGAGGCTCTCGAAGAGGTCGCCCGCCACCGAGGCGAAGGCGGCGAGCAGGCCGAGTGCCGTCCAGCGCGCGAGACCCATCCCCTCGTGCCCGGTCGCGGCGCCCGCGGCAAGGGCGAAGAGGACGGCACCGGCGAGCCCCCCGGCAAGGCCCTCCCAGGTCTTGCCGGGCGAGAGCTGCGGCGCCAGGCGGTGTCGGCCCCAGCGGCGGCCGACGTAGTAGGCGGCGCTGTCGGCGACCCACACGAGCGCCAGCACGTAGAGCAGCAGCACGGGCCCCCGCTGCCCGGCGCCATGCAGCCAGACGAGCGCCGTCCAGGCCGGCGCCAGCACCAGCACGCCGGCGAGGAGCTTGAGCACCCGCGCGGCCGCGCCCGCCTCGCGCGCCACCTGCGGTCGCGCCTCCCAGGCGAGCGCCCCCGCCCACCACAGCAGCGCCGCAGCCAGCACCGGCTCGAGCCCGGCGCCGCGCGCCGCGGGCCAGAGCGCGACGAGCATGGCGAGCACCGCGCCGACATAGGCGGCGCGTGCCGCACCGCGCAGCCCCACCAGGGCGGCCCATTCCCAGGCGCCCGCGGCGGCGAAGGCCGCAAGCACCGCCGCCACCGCCGGCGTCGGCAGCCACAGCACCGCGGCCGCCGTCGCCGCGGCGGCCACGGCGCCCGTGACCACGCGCGCTTCAGCCATCGCCGACCCTTTCCTCCTCGGCATGGGGCAGCGCGCCGAAACGGCGCTCGCGGCCGGCATACCAGGCAAGGGCCTCGTCGTAGGCGCGCTCGTCGAAGTCCGGCCACAGCAGATCCGTGAAGTAGAGCTCGGTGTAGGCGATCTGCCACAGCAGGAAGTTGCTGATGCGCTGCTCGCCGCCGGTGCGAATGAGGAGGTCGGGCTCGGGCAGGTCGGCGAGGCAGACGTAGCGCCCGAAGCGCTCGGCGTCGATGGCCTCCGGATCGATGCGGCCGGCGGCGGCCTCACCCGCGAGGTGCCGCGCCGCCTGGGCGATGTCCCAGCGCCCGCCGTAGTTGGCGGCGATGGTGAGATGGAGCCGGCGGTTGCCCGCCGTCAGCCGCTCGGCCTCGTCGATGCGCCGGCGCAGCTTCTCCGCCAGGCCCTCGCGCGCCCCGATGAAGCGCAGCCGCACCCCCTCGGCGTGCAGGCGGCCGATCTCGCGCTGCAGCGTGGTCAGGAAGAGCCCCATGAGCACCCCGACCTCCTGGCGCGGACGCCGCCAGTTCTCGCTGCTGAAGGCGAAGAGCGTGAGCGCCTCGATGCCGCGGGCGACGCTCGCCTCGACCACGCGGCGCACGCTCTGGACGCCGGCGCGGTGGCCGGCCGTGCGCGGCAGCCCGCGGCGCCGCGCCCAGCGCCCGTTGCCGTCCATGACGATGGCCACGTGGCGCGGCCGCGCGCCGGCGCGGGCCGTGGCGCTCTCCCCTTCCCCGTTCATCGCGGCAGCCCGCCCGCGCCGGGCTCAGACCTCCAGCAGCTCCGCTTCCTTGCGCTCGAGGATGGCGTCGATCTCCCCGATGTGCCGGTCGGTGAGCTTCTGGATCTCCTCCTGCGCGCGCCGCTCCTCGTCCTCCGAGATCTCCTTCTCCTTGAGGAGCTGCTTGAGGTGGCCGATGGCGTCGCGGCGCACGTTTCGCACCGCCACGCGCGCGTTCTCGGCCTCTTGGCGCACCACGCGGATGAGCTCGCGGCGCCGCTCCTCGGTCAGCGGCGGCAGCGGCACGCGGATCACGTTGCCTGCCGTCGCCGGATTGAGGCCGAGGTCGGAGGTGGCGATGGCCTTCTCGACCACGGGCACCATGTTGCGGTCCCACGGCACCACGGTCAGCGTGCGCGCGTCCTCCACGCTGATGTTGGCGACCTGGTTGAGCGGCACCTCGCTGCCGTAGTACTCGACCGTGATGTGCTCGAGGAGGCCGGTGCTCGCGCGCCCGGTGCGCAGGCGCGCGAGCTCCTGCTGGAAGGCCTCGATGCTCTTGCGCATGCGGCTGGCCGCGTCCTTCTTGATCTCCTGCACGTTCATCTCTCCTCCCCCTCGTCGACCAGCGTGCCCACCGCCTCGCCGCGCGCCGCACGCACGAGCTCGCCGGGCTCGAAGACGTTGAAGACGCGCACGCGGATGCCGTGGTCGCGGCACAGCACCACCGCGCTCAGGTCCATGACGCCCAGCCCGCGCGCCAGCACCTCGTCGTAGCCGAGGCGCTCGTAGCGGCGCGCCTGCGGGTCGCGGGCGGGATCGGCGCTGTAGACCCCGTCGACCTTGGTCGCCTTGAGCATGAGCCCGGCGCCGAGCTCGGCGGCGCGCAGCGCCGCGGCGGTGTCGGTGGTGAAGAAGGGATTGCCGGTGCCGCCCGCGAGCAGCGCCACCGCGCCGCGCGCGAGCGCCGCACGCGCGGCGCGCGGGCTGTAGGTCTCGCAGACGGCCCCCATGGGGATGGCCGAGTAGGCCTCGGCCGGCACGCCCTCGGCGGCGATCAGCTCGCGCAGCACGAGGGCGTTCATGACGGTGGCGAGCATGCCGACGTGGTCGGCGACCACCCGGTCCATGCCGCGCGCGGCGAGGTCGGCCCCGCGGAACAGGTTGCCGCCACCCACGACCAGCGCGAGGGCGACGCCGGCGCGCACCGCCTCGGCGATCTCGGCGGCGATGCGCCCGGCGAGCTCGGGGTCGACGCCGTGGGTGCGCCCGCCCATCAGCGCCTCGCCGCTCAGCTTGAGCAGCACGCGGCGCGGCGGCGAGCCCTCCCCTTCCATCGCCGCCGCCGCCCCTCAGGCGCCCTTGACCTGCGCCATCACCTCGTCGGCGAAGCTCTCGCTGCGGCGCTCGATGCCCTCGCCCACCTCGAGGCGCTCGAAGCGCGCCACCTTCGCCCCGGCCTGCTGGAGCAGCTTGCCGACGGTGATGTCGGGATCCTTGACGAAGGGCTGGCCGACGAGCGTGATCTCGGCGAGGTGCTTGCGCAGCCGCCCCTCGACCATCTTCTCGACGATCTCCGGCGGCTTGCCGCTCGCCTCCGCCTGGGCGCGCAGGATCTCGCGCTCCTTGTCCAGCACCTCGGCGGGGATGTCCTCGACGTCGCGGTACTGCGGGCGGCTCGCGGCGATGTGCATCGCGAGGTCGCGCGCCAGCGCCTCGTCGCCCCCCTCGAGCTCGACGACGACGCCGATGCGCCGCACCGGGCTGCCGTGCAGGTAGTGCGCGAGCACGCGACCCGGCGCGGCCGCGACGCGCACGAAGCGCCGCACCGTGATGTTCTCGCCCAGGCGCGCGACCAGCTCGCGCCGCGCCTCCTCCACGCTCGGCCCGCCCTCGTCCAGGGGAAGCGCGAGCAGCGCCTCGAGGTCCGCCGGCGCGGCCGCCAGCACGCGCTCGGCCACCTTCTGCGCGAAGGCCCGGAAGTCGGCCTCCTTGGCGACGAAGTCGGTCTCGCTGTTCACCTCGACCAGGGCCACGCCGCCCTCGCCGCCGCCGGCGGCGGCGATGACACCCTCGGCCGCCACGCGCCCGGCCTTCTTGTCCGCCTTGGCCTGGCCGGACTTGCGCATGAGCTCGATGGCGGCCTCCATGTCGCCCCCGGCCTCCTGCAGCGCCTTCTTGCACTCCATCATGCCGGCGCCCGTGCGCTCGCGCAGCTCCTTGACCATCGCAGCCGTGATCCGCATCGCCTTCACCCCTCCTCAGGAAGCCTGCTCGCCCTGCCCCGCCGGCGCCTCCTCCGGCGCCTCCTCGACCTCGACGAACTCGTCCTCGGGACCCGCCGCCGTCGTCACGCTGGAGCGGCCCTCGATGATCGCGTCCGCGATGGCCGAGGTGTAGAGGCGGATGGCGCGGATGGCGTCGTCGTTGCCCGGGATGACGTAATCGACGCCCTCGGGGGAGTTGTTCGTGTCGACCACGCCGATCACGGGGATGCCGAGGCGGTTGGCCTCCTGCACCGCGATCTTCTCGTGGCCGACGTCCACGACGTAGACCGCGTCCGGGAGGTCCTCCATGTCCTTCACGCCGCCGAGGCTGCGCTCGAGCTTGTCCATCTGGCGGCGCAGCCGGATGACCTCCTTCTTGCCGAGGCGCTCGAAGGTGCCGTCCTCGGCCATGGCCTCGAGCTCGCGCAGGCGCTTGATGGACTGGCGGACGGTGCGGAAGTTGGTGAGCATGCCCCCGAGCCAGCGGTGGTTGACGTAGGGCATGCCGCAGCGGCGCGCCTCCTCGCCGATGATGTCGCGCGCGGCGCGCTTGGTGCCGACGAACAGGATCACGCCGTTGTCCGCCGCCAGGCGGCTGGCGAAGCTCGCCGCCTCCTTGAGCAGCGGCAGCGTCTTTTCCAGGTTGATGATGTGGATACGGCCCCGCTCGCCGTAGATGTAGGGGGCCATCTTCGGGTTCCAGTAGCGCGTCTGGTGGCCGAAGTGCGCGCCGGCCTCCAGGAGCTGGCGCATGGTGATCTCGGGCATGTCGGATCCTCGCGTTCGGGTTGGGCCTGACCCGCTGCGCCTGCGCGCGGCGACCCCGCCGCTCCGGGCGAGCCGCGGGGCACCCGGCCGCACGCGGTCGGCGCAGGGGCGTCGTTCCCCGGATTGCCTCCGGGGCGCGCGCTTTATACCATAAGCCGACTATCCCGACAAATCAGGAGGATGCACGCGCCCGCGCGGCGCCGTTCGCCTCCTGCGCGCCCGGGTCCCCACCATGGACATGGCCGTCTACATCAAGACCCCCGACGAGATCGAGAAGATGCGCGTCGCGGGGCGCCTGGCCGCGGAGGTGCTCGAGATGATCGAGCCCCACGTGCGGCCCGGCATCACCACCGAGGAGCTCGACCGCATCTGCCACGACTACATCGTCAACGTGCAGAAGGCGGTGCCGGCGCCCCTCAACTACAAGGGCTTCCCCAAGTCCATCTGCACCTCGGTCAACCACGTGGTCTGCCACGGCATCCCGGGGCGCACCTGGCGGATGCCGATGTAGAGGCACTCCTGCGCCACGCGCACCAGGCGCCTGGCCTGCACCGAGGGCTCGCCCACGAAGAACATCTTGCTCGTGTCGCCGTGGAAGCC
>WFOW01000164.1 GCA_015487895.1 Gammaproteobacteria bacterium
GCCTTCTCGATCGCGCGCCGCAGGGTGGAGACCCTGCGGCGCGCGATCGAGAAGGCGGCGGGCGGCCGCCGCGACGTGCCGCTCGTGATCCGCGCCGACGCCCGCGCCCAGCACCAGGCCGTGGTGCGCGCCATGGACGCGGCGGGACGCGCGGGCTTCACGCACCTGTCCATCGCCACCGTGCGCGCGGCGGAGGAGGGGGGTTGAGCCACGGGTCCACGGGCGCGCGCGGCGCGCCCGGCGTCTACCGCCGCCTGCTGCGCTACGCGACGCCCTATGCCGCCGTCTTCGCCGCCGCGCTCGCCGGCATGGCCGGCGACGCGGCCGCCTCCGGCGCCTTCGCCGCCCTCATGAAGCCGCTGCTCGACGGCACCTTCGTCGCGCGCGATCCGGCCGCCATGCGCTGGGCGGCCCTGGCGCTGCTGGGGGTCATGCTCGGGCGGGCGTTCGCCACCCTGCTGCACCAGTACGGGATGACCTATGTGGGCCGCAGCGTGGTCCGGGATCTCCGGCGCGAGCTCTTCGCGCACCTGCTGCGCCTGCCGGCGTCCTTTTTCGACCGGGGCTCCTCCGGGCAGATCGTGGCGCGCTTCACCTATCACACCGAGCAGGTGGCGCAGGCGACCACGGACGCGGTGGTGGTGCTGGTGCGCGACTCGCTCACGGTGCTCGCCCTGCTCGGCGTGATGCTGTGGCACGGCCCCGCGCTCACCCTGGTGGTCCTGGTGGCCGGCCCGCCGATCGTGGCCGTGGTCGCCGTGGTGGGGCGCCGCTTCCGCCGCATCAGCCGCCGCATACAGGCCACCGTCGGCGGCGTCGCCCACGTCGCCGAGGAGGCGGTGCGCGGCCACCGCGTGGTCAAGGTCTTCGGCGGCGAGCCCCAGGAGCAGGCCGCCTTCGAGGCCGTCAACGAGCGCAACCGGCGCCAGCACCTCAAGCACACGCTCACGGCCGTCGCCGGCACGCAGATCACCCAGCTCCTGACGGCCGGTGCGATCGCGGGGCTGCTGCTGCTCGCCTCCACGGGCGGCTTCCTGGAGCGGATCACGCCGGGGACTTTCGTCTCCTTCCTGACCGCCCTGGGGATGATGCTGACGCCGCTGCGGCGGCTGATCGCCGTCAATGCCACGGTGCAGCGGGGCGTCGCCGCGGGCGAGAGCGTCTTCGAGCTGCTCGACGCCGCGCCCGAGCCCGACGGGGGCAAGCGGCGTCTGGGGCGCGCCCGCGGCGAGGTCGCCTACCGCGGGGTGCGCTTCGCCTACGAGCCCGGTGCGCGGCCGGTGCTCGACGGGATCGATCTCGAGGCGCGCCCGGGCGAGGTGGTGGCGCTGGTGGGGCGTTCCGGGGCGGGCAAGTCGACGCTCGTCGGCCTGCTGCCGCGCTTCTACGACCCCACCGCCGGGGCGGTGCTGCTCGACGGCGTCGACGTGCGCGACTACCGCCTGCGCGACCTGCGCGAGCAGATCGCGATCGTCGAGCAGGACGTGGTGCTGTTCAACACCACCATCGCCGAGAACATCGCCTACGGGCGTGTCGGTCGCGTCGATCGCGCCGCGATCGAGGCGGCGGCGCGCGCCGCCCAGGCCTGGGAGTTCATCGAGCGCCTGCCGGAGGGGCTCGACACGGTCGTGGGCGAGCGCGGGCTGCGGCTGTCCGGCGGGCAGCGCCAGCGCATCGCCATCGCCCGCGCCCTGCTCAAGGACGCGCCCATCCTCATCCTCGACGAGGCCACCTCGGCGCTCGACAGCGAGTCCGAGCGCGCCGTGCAGCGGGCCCTGGAGCGCCTCATGGAAGGCCGCACCACCTTCGTCGTCGCCCACCGCCTGTCGACGGTGGAGCGCGCCGACCGCATCGTCGTGCTGCGCGAGGGGCGAGTGGCCGAGGTCGGCACGCACGGAGAGCTGCTCGCCCGCGGCGGTGAGTATGCCGCGCTCTACCGCACCCAGCTCCATGGGGCGGGCGGTCGCTGAAGGAGGCGGGCCCCGTGCGCTGTCTCTTATACACATCT
>WFOW01000165.1 GCA_015487895.1 Gammaproteobacteria bacterium
GTCGCTGACGACCACGTTGAGGCCGGTGAAGTCGGCGATGAGCTGCAGCACCGCCCGCACCTCGATGTCCTGGAAGTTGAGCGAGAGCCGCTCGCCCGTGTAGCCGAGCTTCTCCTTGCGGCGCCGCTCCTTCTCGGCCTTGGGGACGGGCTTGACCTCGAGCGTGAAGACGCTGTCCGACTGGTAGGCGACGTAGTCGTAGTCGCCGGTGGCGCTCACCGCCATGCGCACGCCCGAGCCCTCGGCGTAGGTGTCGATCAGGGTGACGGGCGTGGCGAAGTCGACGACGTCGAGGCGGCGGGCGAGGCGCTCGGGGAGGCTGGTGTCCAGGAAGTCGGCGACGATGCGCCCGCCCGCCTGGCGCACGTCCACGGGCGTGCCGGGCTGCGAGAGCTTGACGATGACCCGGCCCTCGCCGTGCGGTCCGCGGCGGAAGTCGACGTCGGTGACCGCGCGCCCCGCGGCCGCCGCCGGGCGCGCCTCGGCGGCGCGGACGGCGGCCGGCCGGGCGACCGCGGCCGCCGCCGCGCCCGGGGCCTCGACCGTGAGCAGCAGCCGGCTGCCCTCGACCCGCATGCGATAGGGCACCATGCGCACCAGGCTCACCACCACGCGCGTGCGCCCGCGCGCCTCGGCGGCGGTGATGGCGCGCACGGCGCCGACACCCACCGTGCGCGTGCGGCGCTGCAGCCGGTTGGCCACGCCCGGCAGGTCGAGAGCGATGCGGGCGGGGTTGTCGACGGTGAAGCTGCGCGGCTCGGGGACAGGGCCGTCGAGCTCGAGGGTGATCTGCACCCGGTCGCCCGGGAGCGCGGCGTAGCGCACGTCACGCAGCTCCAGCGCCTGGGCCGTGGCCGCCGCCAGCCAGGCGAGCAGCCCGCCGACGCCCGCGGCCCACGCCGACCGGCGCCGGCTTCGCCTGCTGTGCTCTCGCATGCCCGTCATCGGATCATCCCCCTTGTGCCGCCGGCTCGGCGAGCGCGACCTTGGCCTTGCGCTCCATCCAGCCGCCGAGGCCGTCCGGCACGATCTCGATCAGGTCCACCTCGGTCTCCGTGATGCGCGTGATGCGCCCGTGGTTCTGGCCCATGTAGTTGCCCACGCGCACGCGATGGATGGTGTCATCCGGCGTCTTGATCAGGGCCCAGCGCGTGCCCTTCAGCTCCAGCACGCCGACCATGCGCAGGCTGTCGAGCGGATAGGACTCGAGCGGCTCGCGCGGGCGGTTGAGGTCCGGCCGCACGCTGGAGCCGCCGCCGGCGAGCGCCGGCAGCACCGCCTCCTCCGAGGGCGGCGTGAAGGGGTCGCGCAGGTCCTGGGCGGCGTAGGCGAAGGTCTCGTAGGGCTCGACCTCGGGCAGGGGCTCGATCTTGCCCTTCTGGCGCGCGCGCACCTCCTGCACCCAGGTCTCCAGGTCCGACAGGTCGCCGGCGCAGCCGCCGAGCGCGAGGGCGGCGAGCGCGAGCGCCGCGGCGCGCAGCGGGCCCCTGGCCGTCACCCCGCTCATTTGCCCGCCTCCTCCTCGCCTTCCTCCAGATAGCGGTAGGTCTTGGCGGTGATGTCCATCACCAGCTCCGGCGGCTGGCCCGCGGCCGGC
This sequence comes from Gammaproteobacteria bacterium, assembly GCA_015487895.1. GTDB lineage: Bacteria > Pseudomonadota > Gammaproteobacteria > S144-34 > S144-34 > S144-34. The sequence goes on from WFOW01000165.1 coordinate 1,598, forward strand.
TGGCCGGCCTTGCCGCCCGCGGGCCGGACGCTGAAGTCATGCAGCGTGACGATGCGCGGCAGCGCCGCCACGCCGCTGACGAAGCTGCCGAACTCGTGGAAGGTGCCGCGCACGCGGATGCTGATGGGAAGCTCCGCGTAGAACTCCTTCGGCACCTCGTCGAGGGGCTTGAAGAGCTCGAACTCGAGGCCTGCGGCCAGCCCCGTCTGCGAGATGTCCACCAGGAGCCCGGCGACCTCGGTCTTGCTCGGGAGCTGGCGCAGCATGGTGCCGAAGGTCTGGCGGATCTCCTCGAGCTGGCGCTTGTATGCGTCGAGGTTGGCCGCCTTCGCCGCCTTGCGCTCGAAGGTGCGCTTGAGCTCGACCTCCTTCTGGCGCAGCCGCTCGAGCTCCTCGATCTGGCCGCGCGTATCGAACCAGTAGCCGAGGAAGAACACCAGCACGAAGACGACGCCGACGGCGACGGCGCGCGCCGCCACCGGCCAGCTGCCCACGTTCTGCAGGTCGAGGTTGCGCAGCTCCTCCAGCCTCATGCGCTCCCCTCCCCCTGCTCCCCGGCCTTGGCCTGCGCCTTCGGGCTCGTGGTGTGCACGCGCAGGGTGAAGACGGCATGCCGCCGCCCGCCCCGGGCCTGGGCCTGGATGACCTCGAGCCTGGGATCGCGGAACCAGTCGGAGGCGTCGAGGCGGCGCATGTAGTCGGACACGCGCGCGTTCGACTGCGCCACGCCGCGCAGGGTCAGCACCGTGCCGCGCAGCTCGGCGGCGGTCAGATAGACGCCGTCGGGCACCGTGCGCACGAGCTCGTCGAAGACGTGCACGATCTGCGGCCGGCTGCGCTGCAGGGCCTGGATCACGTTCATGCGCGCGAGCAGCTTGCGCTTGGTGCTCTCGAGGTCGCGGATCTCGCGGATCTCGCGGTCGAGCTCGGCGATGCGGTCCCTCAGGAAGCGGTTGCGGCTCTCCTGGTGGTCCATGAGGCGGCCGATGTGCAGGTGCACGTAGACCACCACCAGCGCCGCCAGCACCGCCGCCGCCCCCGTGACCACGGCGAACTGCCGCTGCCGCTCCTTGCGCAGCTGCTCGCGCCACGGCAACAGGTTGATGCGCGCCATCTCAGTCGAAGCTCCTCAGCGCGAGCCCGCAGGCGATCATCAGCGCCGGGGCGTCGTTGGCCAGGGCCTGCGCCTTGACGTTGGGCGCGAGGGACATGTTCGCGAAGGGGTTGGCGACCGTGGTCGGCGTGCCGAGCTTGGCCTCGATGAGCTCGTCGGCGCCCGGGATGGAGGCGCTGCCGCCGGCGAGGACGATGTGGTCCACGGCGCTGTGCTGGCTCGAGGAGAAGAAGAACTGCAGCGCGCGGCTGACCTGCTGCGCCATCGCCTCCTTGAAGGGCTCGAGCACCTCCGGCACGTAGTTGTCGGGCAGCCCCCCCTGGCGCTTGGCCATGCCGGCCTCCTCGTAGGAGAGGCCGTAGCGGCGCATGATCTCCTCGGTGAGCTGCTTGCCCCCGAACACCTGGTCGCGGGTGTAGATGATCTTGAGGTCGTGCAGCACCGTCAGCGTCGTCATCGTGGCGCCGATGTCGACGACGGCGATGGTGCGCCCGACGCCGCGGTCCGGCATCTGGTCGGCGATGAGCTGGAAGGCGTTCTCGAGGGCGTAGGCCTCGATGTCGACCACGCGGCAGGCGAGGCCGGCGTGCTCGACGGCGGCGACGCGCACGTCGACGTTCTCCGAGCGCGAGGCGGCGAGCAGCACGTCCACCGTCTCGGGGTTGTTCTCGGAGGGGCCGAGGACCTCGAAGTCGAGGTTGACCTCCTCGAGCGGGTAGGGGATGTACTGGTCGGCCTCGAGCTCGATCTGCGCCTCCATCTCGTCCTCGGAGAGGGAGGCCGGCATGGTGATGACCTTGGTGATCACCGCCGAGCCCGCCACCGCCACCGCCGCGTGCCGGGCGCGCGTGCCGGAGCGCTTGACCGCGCGGCGGATGGTCTCGCCGACCGCCTCCACGTCGGCGATGTTCTTCTCCACCACCGCGTTGGGCGGGAGGGGCTCGACCGCGTACGCCTCGACCCGGTAGCGCTCGCCGCCGCGGCTGAGCTCCAGGAGCTTGACGGCCGTCGAGCTGATGTCGAGCCCCACCAGGGGGGGCTTCCTGCGGCCGAACGGGAACACGGCAGTCCTTTTTCCTTTCTTGTGTCTCCGGTTGCGGAGACTAGATGCGCCGCAACCTTAATTTTCACCCCTAGCCATATAGCACGCTTTCACAAAAAAGGGAATAGCAATTTCGGCGCCGATGTGCGAAGTTTTATACCCGGTCACACTCCCAAGGCCGTGAGCCCCGTCACAGTCGCGAGCCCCCCGGCCGAGCGCCCCGACCCGTGATGCGAGCCGCCCTGCGCGCACTCCGCTGGCTGCTGGCCGCCGGCACCGCCGCGCTGGCCGCCGGCGTGCTGGCCTTCGCCGCCGCCTACGTCTACATCGCTCCGCGCCTGCCGGACATCGAGGCGCTGCGCGAGGTGCGCCTGCAGGTGCCGCTGCGCGTGCTGGCGCGCGACGGCTCGCTCATCGCCGAGTTCGGCGAGAAGCGCCGCGTGCCGCTGGAGCTCGACCGGATCCCGCCGCGCCTGGTGCAGGCCTTCCTCGCCGCCGAGGACGACCGCTTCTACGAGCACCCGGGCGTGGACTGGCAGGGCCTGCTGCGCGCGGCGGTGGCGCTGGTGCGCACGGGCGAGAAGCGCCAGGGCGGCAGCACCATCACCATGCAGGTGGCGCGCAACTTCTTCCTCAGCCGCGAAAAGACCTTCGCGCGCAAGCTGGCCGAGATCTTCCTGGCGCTCAAGATCGAGCGCGAGCTCGACAAGGACCGCATCCTCGAGCTCTACCTCAACAAGATCTACCTCGGCCAGCGCGCCTATGGCGTCGGCGCCGCCGCGCGCGTCTACTACGGCAAGGACGTCGAGCGCCTGACGCTGCCGGAGATGGCCATGATCGCGGGGCTGCCCAAGGCGCCCTCGCGCGACAATCCGGTCGCCTCCCCCGAGCGGGCGCGCGCGCGGCGCGACTACGTGCTGAGGCGCATGCTGGCGCTGGGCATGATCTCGCGTGCCGAGTACGAGGACGCCGTGGCCGCCCCCGTGACGGCGCGCCTGCACGCGGCCCGCTCCGAGGTGGAGGCGCCCTACGCCGCGGAGATGGTGCGCGCGCGCCTGGTGGAGCGCTACGGCGAGGCGGTCTACACCGACGGCTACGTGGCCGTGACCACGATCGAGCCGCGCCTGCAGCGCGCCGCGCTCGCCGCGGTGCGCGCCAACCTGCTCGCCTACAGCCGCCGCCACGGCTGGCGCGGGCCCGAGGGTCGCGTGGAGCTGCCGGCGGGGCTCGCCGAGGCCGCGCCGGGCGAGGGGCCGTGGCAGGCGCTCGACCGCGCGCTCGCCGGCCGGCGCCCGGTCGGCGGGCTCGTCCCCGCCGTCGTGGTCGAGGTCGGCGAGCGTGCCGCGCGCGCCTACCTCGGCGAGGGCGCCGTGGTCGAGGTGCCGTGGGAGGGGATCGCATGGGCGCGGCCCTACATCGACACCGACCGCCGCGGGCCGGCGCCGAAACGTGCCGCCGACGTCCTCGCGCCGGGCGACCTGGTGCGCCTGGAGCGGCGCGCGGACGGGAGCTGGTGGCTGGCGCAGCTGCCGCGCGTGGAAGGGGCGCTGGTGGCGCTCGCGCCGGCCGACGGCGCCGTGCGCGCGCTGGTAGGGGGCTTCGACTTCGAGCGCAGCGAGTTCAACCGCGCGGTGCAGGCGCAGCGCCAGCCGGGCTCGAGCTTCAAGCCCTTCATCTACGCCGCCGCCCTCGAGAAGGGCTTCACCGCGGCGAGCCTGATCAACGACGCGCCGGTGGTCTTCGACGATCCGGCCCTGGAGGCGACCTGGCGGCCCGAGAACTACAGCGGCCGCTTCCACGGCCCGACGCGCCTGCGCGAGGCGCTGGTGCACTCGCGCAACCTGGTCTCGATCCGCCTGCTGCGGGCCATCGGCGTCGGCTACGCGGTGCGCTACGCGGCGCGTTTCGGCTTCGACCCCGCGCGCCTGCCGCGCGACCTCTCGCTCGCCATCGGCAGCGGCAGCGTCACGCCGCTCGCCATGGCGCGCGCCTATGCCGTCTTCGCCAACGAAGGCTACCGTGTGGAGCCCTATCTGCTGCTCGAGGTGCGCGGCCCCGACGGCGAGGTGCTCGAGCGCGCGCGGCCCCTGCGCGCCTGCCCCGCGTGCGAGGCGGAGCCGGAAGCCGCGGCGGCCGATCCGGCGCGTGCCGGAGACGGGGAGACCGGCGCCGGGCGGGCCTGGCGTCCCGCGCCGCGCGTGATCCCGGAGCGCATCGCCTGGCTCATGCGCTCGATGATGCGCGACGTGGTGCGCCGCGGGACCGGGCGCGCCGCGCGCGCGCTCGGCCGGCCCGACATCGGCGGCAAGACCGGCACCACCAACGACCAGCGCGACGCCTGGTTCTGCGGCTTCGGGCCGGGCGTGGTGGCGGTGACCTGGACCGGCTTCGACCGGCTCGCCCCGCTGGGCGAGCGCGAGACCGGCGCGCGCGCGGCGCTGCCCGCCTGGATCCGCTTCATGCGCGTGGCGCTCGCGGGCGTGCCCGTCGAGCAGCGGCCGCTGCCCGAGGGGCTGGTGACGGTGCGCATCGACCCCGCCACGGGGCTGCTCGCCGCGCCCGGCCAGGCGGACGCGGTCTTCGAGACCTTCCGCGCCGAGCACGTGCCGCAGGCGACGGCGGCGGCGACACCGGCGGGCGGCGGCGCGGCGCCCGAGCCGATCTTCTGAGCGCACGGAGGAAGGCGATGGCACGGCGCCGGCGCGACGGCAGGCAGCCCTTCTCCGGCCCCGAGGGAGAGCGGCTCAGGCTGCTCGTCGCCGAGGAGGCCGCGCGCATCATGCACGAGCAGGGCGTGCGCGACTACGGCCTCGCCAAGCGCAAGGCGGCGGCGCGCCTGGGCCTGCCGCCCGGCGGCCGGGGGCTGCCGCGCAACCGCGAGGTCGAGGCGGCGCTCGCCGCCTACCGCAGGCTGTTCGACGAGGACCACGAGGCGCGCCTGCGCCGCCTGCGGCGCACCGCGCTCGAGACCATGCGGCTGCTCGCGGAGTTCGAGCCGCGCCTGGTGGGCTCGGTGCTGAGCGGCACGGCGGGCGAGCACTCCGACGTCAACCTGCACCTGTTCGCCGACGCCCCGGAGCGCGTGGCGCTGTTCCTCGCCGAGCGGCGCATCCCCTACGAGGAGGCCGAGCGCCGCCTGCGCCCGGCCGCAGGGCGCGACCCGCACCCCTATCCCGCCTTCCGCTTCGTCGCCGGCGACGTGGCCGTCGAGCTCACGGTCTTCCCCTTCGACGGGCTGCGCCAGGCCCCGTGCAGCCCCCTCGACGGTCGTCCCATGCGCCGCGCGGGGCTCGCCGCCGTCGAGGCGCTGCTCGCCGAGCCGGAGGGCTGAGCGCGCCCTTGCCTGCGCGCTCGCGCGGGGGATAATACGCGCTCGCTCCACGCAGCCGCCCCCGCCGCAGCACGATGAAGGCCCACCTGCAGCAGCTCCTCGACGAGGCCCTGGCGCGCCTGCGCGCCGAGGGCGTGCTGCCGGCCGAGGCGGGCGGGACGGTCGCCGTCGAGCGCGCGCGCGACGCGCGCCACGGCGACTTCGCCACCAACGCCGCCCTCGTCCTGGCCAAGGCGGCGGGCCTGCGCCCGCGCGAGCTCGCCGAGCGCATCGTGGCCGCGCTCCCGGACTCGCCGCGCGTGGCGGCCGTCGAGATCGCGGGCCCCGGATTCGTCAACTTCCGCCTCGCCCCCGGGGCCTGGCTGGAGGCGGTGCGCGACGCGCTCGCGGCGGGCGAGCGCTGGGGCCACGGCACGTCCGGGGGCGGCCGGCGCGTGCAGGTGGAGTTCGTCTCCGCCAACCCCACGGGACCGCTGCACGTGGGCCACGGGCGCGGCGCGGCCTACGGCGACAGCCTCGCCAACCTGCTCGCGGCCGCCGGCTGGCGCGTGCACCGCGAGTACTACGTCAACGACGCCGGCCGCCAGATGGACATCCTCGCCGTCTCGGTGTGGCTGCGCTACCTGGAGCTCTGCGGCGAGCCCGTGGCCTTCCCCGACGCGGGCTACCAGGGCGACTACGTCTACGACATCGCCGCCGACCTCCACCGCGCCGACGGCGAGGCCCACCGCCGCCCGTGGGCGGAGGTCTCGCGCGAGCTGCCGCCGG
>WFOW01000166.1 GCA_015487895.1 Gammaproteobacteria bacterium
ATGTGTATAAGAGACAGGTCCCACCCCCGCGCGCCCGTTCATCGGCCGTGCCCTCCACCCGCCGCGCCGCCGGCGGCTGCCGCTTCCGGCGGCGGCTGCAGCTCCGCGGCGTCCACGCAGATGCCCGCATCCACGGAGACCGCTCGCATCTCGAACGGCCGCACCGAGTCGAGCCCGGCGCCCGACTGCTCGATGCGCAGCGCCAGGGCCACCTGACGGCCGGCGACGATCCCATCGGCGCCCGTGGGCCGGGCGTCCAGGATGCCGGCGGGATCCGCACCGAGCCCCAGCAGCTCCATGCCGAGCCCCACCGGTGCGGGGCCGGGGCTGCGCTCCGCCCCGCCCCCGCCCGAGTCCTGGAACACCGTCGAGCCGTCCGCCAGGAGCCATTCGGTCTGCCGCACCGGCTTCAGGTAGGCCCGCACGGTGGGCATGACCCCGTCCGTGGTCACGCGCTGCTCGATGGTGAGCGCGCGCCTTTCGAGCCGTGATGCCCCATCCGCGATGAGCAGCTCCTGCGTCGCGCTCGTCTCCTCCAGCCGCTCGATGAGGCTCTCGTCCTCCGCCGCCAGGGCATAGAGCGTCGCCCGGTTCCACAGCAGCATCGGCTGCGTGCCGGCATAGCGCACGCGCACCACGCCGCAGCGCTCCGTTCCGGCCGTGGCGCCGCCCGCTCCGCCTGCGGCGAGGAGCGCGAAGGCCGTCAGCAGCACCGCCCCTTGGCGCCCCGCCCTCATCGCGCGAGCCTCACCTCCCAGAAGGGGTTGAACAGGTTCGCGTGCTCGCCCTTGCCCGGCAGCGCGAACAGGGACGGGTCCGGCCTGCGGTGGTAGACCTCGGCGCGCGCCACCGCGCGCATCGCCACGGGCGCGGCACCCGGCACGAGGGCGCCCGTCTCCAGCCGCGCAGACGGCGGCCACGCGGCGAGCGCGCTCACCCACAGCCTGCGGTCGCCCGGCTCGCCGTCGAGAGCGTGGTAGCCGGCGATGCCCGCGTAGCCCGGGTACAGACTGCGGGCCGAGGCGCTGCCCCACGCCACGGTGCTCCAGCCGCCCCAGCCCTTGAAGCACTTGTCCCACCGCCACCAGCTCACCTGCAGCTCGTCGCGAGCGCGCCAGTCCATCAGGTCAGCGCCGGCCTGCCGCGTGCGGCCGACCTTGCGGATGCGCACCACGAAGGGAACCTTGCGCCTCCAGCCGCGGTTGCCCTCGATCCAGCGCCGCGAGCGGTCGAGCGAGCCCCAGCTCAGCGCTGCGATGCGCCCGCCGTCGTCGGCGGGCGAGTAGCGGCGCACGAAGCCCAGCAGGCGCGCGCTCTCGGCGGCGAGCTCGGCCGCCAGCGCCGCGCCTTCCGGACCGCTCTTGGCGAGCGCCTCGAGGTCCTCCGGGCGGTTGACCTCGATCGCCGGATCGTGCCGCCGCGCCACCTTGCGCATGACCCTGCGCAGCGTGTAGGGCTGCAGCGTCGCGCGCGCGGCGTACTGGGAGGCGAGATAGACACGGTTGAGGGCGTCCACCGCGGCAAGCGCCGTTCCGGCAGCCAGGCGCGTCACACCGTAGGTGCCCGCGACGACCTTGCGGACAAGGCTCGTCGCCGCGCTCACGCCCGGGATCCAGGACGTGAGGAAGGCGACCTTGTCCGCGGTGTCGCGCACGTAGGCGAGCCAGGAGACGTAGCTCACCAGGTGGCCGGCGGCTACGTGGTTCGCGACCAAGGCGCGGTTCGTGTAGGCCCTGAAGTTGAGCTGGCGCGCCACCCTCAGGCCGCCGCTCCAGGCGGCCCCGTCAGCGGCGTCCTGGAGCTGCGCCCGCTCGGCCGTGGCCTGGCCCGCGCTGTACATGACGAGCGCGCCGGCCAGCGCCACCGCGAGCAGGCCCACGGCGAGCACCAGGGCCTGGCCGCGCTCGGCCCGCGTGCCTGCCTTCCGTCCCGTGGTCATCTTTCCGCTCCGTCCGGACCCCCGCGGGAAGCCGCGAAAAAGGAGGGCGACGTCCCTGTCGCCGGACCTTCCCTGCGGAGGGGTCGCGCCTGGCTACTGCGAGAAGTTCTGGAGCGTCTTCGCCGTGCCGGCGTCGCTCTTGGCGTTGCCGGCCGAGGTCTGCGCGGCCGTGGTCTCGGTCTTGGCCGTGCTGGTGTCGCCGGCGAGCTTCAGGGCCATGGCCGCCATCTGGTGGCGGATGGCGTCGCCGAAGAAGCCGGCCACCGCCACCGTGGCCACGGCGACGAGCGCGGTGATCACCAGGTACTCCGACATGCCCTGCCCGCGCAGGCGCCGTGCGGATCGCTTGCTCGTGCGCATCGCTCTTCCTCCCTGTGTCGGATGCGGCGGGGATGCCGCGTTCGTCGTTCCGTGGCGAAAGCTAGCGAAGCCGCGCCGATGCTCAATTCGAAATCTTTTATCCGCGACTCGAGAAACCGGTGTATCAGTCCTGAGACACTCGCAGCGCCCAGCGGATCTTGCGAATCTTCGAGTGCTGTCTCATCGCTTTCTTGCAACAGCAAGATGCAGAAGGCGTTTCTTATCCTCTTCCCCCGGACCATGCGGGCATGGGGTGACCCTAACGGTCCAAAAAACGGTGACCCCACGCGTCACTTGTGAGCGCCATGAACCGGCGTGAGTGACGTGCAGCGTCACCCATCGGAAACGCCTCCAGCCGCACTTCCCGACGAACGGCATTGCGGGGCATGCGCTCGCGGTGCTAGATAGCGCGCCGCGCACACGCGTGCGTGGCACGGAACGGGGAGCACAGGGATGCGTCCTGGAGCATGGACGGGGCTGGCGCTCGCGGCGGCGATCGCCGCGCTCCCGCCGTTCGGCCTGTGGCCCGCGGCCTTCGTGACGTGGGCGGCGCTGCTCGCGGCGGTGGCCGCGGGCGGTGCGGCCGGCGCTGCGCTCTCAGGGGCGGCCTTCCTCGGCGGGATCGGCGCCTATGCCTTCCTGGGAGCGCTGAGCTACGGCCCGGCAACCTATGCAGGGGGCGTCGCCCTGCTGGCCGCGCTCGGGGCCGCCTTCGCGCTGTGGTCGCGGCGCGCGATGCGGCTGCCGGCCCTGCGCGCGGCCCTCGCCGTCGGCGGTGCCTGGTGCGCCGTGGAGCTGGCGGCGAGCCGGCTGTTCGACGTGCCCCTGTACGGGGCGCTGCTGCTCGAGGGGCTCGCGCGGCCGCCCGCGCTGCTGCGCGTCCTCGGGCCGCACGGCCTCGCCTTCGTCCTGGTCACCGTGCAGGCCGCGGCGGTCGCGGCCCTGGCCGGCGCGCCGGAAGCCGGCCGCCGGCGTGCCGGGGCGGCGGCGGGCGCCGTCGCCGCCGGGGTGGCGCTCGTCGCGCTGCCCGCCGGGGCCACGGCGCCGCCCGCAGGCCCCGCGCTGCGGGCGGCGGTCGTGCAGACCGCGCTTCCGGGCTGGCGCTACCGCGAGCCCGGCCTGGCGGCCGCGCGCCGCAGCTACAACGATTCGGTGGCGCGCCTTGCCGAGCGTGCGGCGGCCTCCGGTGCCGGGCTCGTCGTCTGGCCGGAGCTCGGCTACGCGGGCTATCCCTTCCGGGTGCGCCCGTCGCTCGCGGGCCGCCTGCCCGGAGGACAGTCACACCTCCTCACGGTACCGGACCTGGACCCCGCCGGGGGCGAGCGGCTCGCCGCCTTCCTGGTGGGGCCCGACGGTGGTGTGCGCGCCGTGCAGGGCAAGGCGCGCCGGGTGCGCTGGATCGAGCGCGGCGCGCCTGCGCCCGAACGCGACGGGCCGCTGACCGCGGCGCTCGCGCGCCCCGGCGTGCTCGTCTGCCTGGAGGCGACGCTGGCCGAGCGCGTGCGCGCGCTCGCCGCGGGCGGGGCAGGCTGGCTGGTCGCGACCAGCAGCGAGGCCTATGCCGGGCCTTCGTGGCTGGCGCATATGGCCGCGGGCCTGGCGCGCCTGCACGCCGCCGCCGTGGGGCTGCCGCTCGTGCGCGCGGCCAACGGCGGGCCCTCACTGGTCACAGATGCGGGCGGTGCCGTGCGGTTGCGCATCCGCGCCTACCGCGAGGCGGTGCGGCCCGCGGCCGTCGCCGCCGGCCGGCCGACCTCCTACGCACGCACCCCCATGGACCCGGGCCTGCTGCTGGCCCCGCTCGTGCTGGCGGGCCTCGGCAGGCCACGTGCCGAGCGGCCTGCGCGCCGGCGCGCCGGGACAGCCGCGCAGGCCGTGCTGCCCCTCGCGGTGCTCACGGCCGGCATCGCCGCCCAGTGGTGGCTCGCCCGGGAGGCGCTGGCCCGCACCGGCACGCCCGCGCCGGCGGGCTATCTGTTCGCCGGGCACACGCATGCCGCCCGCGCGGTCTCGGCGCCGCCGGCCGGACGCCCGGAGCGGGCTGCCCTCGCCTTCCTGCTGCGCCGCTACGGCGTCGAGGCGCCGCGCGTGAGCGGCGATCCGCGCGAACGGGCGCGCAGCCTGCGGGCGCACGGCCTCGCACCCTTCGCCGTGCCTGAAGCGGGCGCGTTCCTGCCGGCGCTCCACCGGCTGCGGGACGGCCACACGGTGGTGCTGCTCGAGCGCGGAGGAGGCTCTTTCCGCGCCTGGGATCCGGCGGCGGGCCGGATGCGGACCGTGGACCCCGGGACCCTCGTGCCGGGGACGGGCCTCGCCCTGCGCACGGCTCCGCGCTGGTGGGACGCGCCATGAGCGGGGGGGAGTGGGCCGCCTTCCGCTCGGGGCGCTATCGGCTGCGGCCGCTGGCGCGCGGCGGCGTCGCCGACCTCGCGGTCGGCTATGCGGAGAACGGTGAGGTGGTCACCTTCAAGTTCCTCAAGCGCCGCCTGGCGCGCTTCCCGGCGCTGGTGGGCCAGCTCCAGCTCGAGTACGCGCTGCTGGCGAGCGGGCGGCCCGGCCTGCCCCGCGCCGTGGAGTGCGGCGTTCACGACGGCCGTCCCTACATCGCCTACCGCTACGTGGCGGGCATGTCGGTGCGGCGCCTCCTCGAGGCCCTGCGGCGGGCCGGACGCCCGCCGTCGGCGGCCACGGCCCGGCGCGTCCTGGCAGGCGCGGCGCGCGCCCTTCACGCCCTGCACACGGGCGATCCGCCGGCCGCGCACGGCGACCTCAGCCCCGAGAACCTGCTTCTAGGGCGCGGTCTGGAGGTGGTCCTCGTGGACCTCGGCTGCGCGCGGCGCCTCGACCGCCCCCCGGACGACGCCCCGCTCCTCGCGGGCAAGCCCCGCTACCTCTCGCCGGAGCAGGCGCGCGGCGAGCCCTGGGGCGCGGCGAGCGACATCTATCAGCTCGGGCTGGTGCTCTACGAGCTGGTCACGGGCGAGCCCCTGATCGCCCCCTGGCTGGAGCACCCGAGCCCCGCGCATGCGGCCGCGCCGTCGCTGGCGGCCCTCGCCGCGCTGCCCGTGCCGCTGCGGCTGCTGTGCAGGCGCATGCTCGAGCCCGATCCCGCGGCCCGCCCTGGCGCCGCAGCCGTGCTGCGGGCGCTGCGCGAGCCCTGAGAAGCCCTCACCGCAGCCGGAGGATGCTGCGCACACGCACCCGCCCCGTCCAAGGCGCGGCCGCAGCTCCCGGCCCGGCAGCGGCACGGCGGCCCGCAGCCGGCCGCCGTCGGGCCTGCGCGCCGGCTCGACCAGCACCTCGAGCCCCGGCGGGAGGCGCCTCGGCGGCGTCGGCCCCATCGCCCTGCCGCGCGGCGCCCGCTCAGCGCCGGCGGAGCACCTCCGGCGGCAGCAGCCAGACCAGGCGCCAGCGCCCCGCCTCGTCGCGCTCGAGGCAGGCGGCGGTGCCCGGGCGGAAGGCGAGCTCGGCGCCTCCGAGCAGGTGCGCGGCGAGCGACGCCACGAGCGGCATGTGGGTCACGGCGAGCAGATCGCCGCCCGCCTCGAGCAGGCGCGCCGCCTCCGCCGGGTCGCCGCGCGGCGCGAGCGCCCCGGCCTCCTCGAGCGCCCCTACCCCGAGGCGCGCGGCGATGAGCTCGGCGGTCTCGCGCGCGCGGCGCTTGCCGCTGTGCAGCACGCGCTCGGGGCGGAGCGGCGCGGCGAGCGCCAGCACGTCGGCGAGCGCCTCGACGTCGGCGCGGCCCGCGGCGCTGAGGGGGCGCTCCGGGTGCTCCGCCTCGCTCAGCGCCTCCCCGTGCTGCACCAGGCAGAGCCTGCGCGCCGCGCCCACGGCGCCGGCCTCAGCCGAAGTAGTCCGGCTCGTTGCCGGGCTTCCACTTGATGTTGCAGCCCAGGCTCGGCTTCTGGTCCTGCGGGATGGGCCGCCCCTCGAGCAGCGCGTCGGCGGCCGCCCGCAGGTCCTTGCCCGTCACCGGGACGTCGTTGCGCGGGCGCGCGTCGTCGAACTGGCCGCGGTAGACCAGGCGGCGGTCGCGGTCGAACAGGAAGAAGTCCGGCGTGCACGCGGCGCGGTAGGCCTTGGCCACCTCCTGCGTCTCGTCGAAGAGATAGGGGAAGGCGTAGCCGACGCGCCGGACCTCCTCGACCATCTTCTCGGGGCTGTCGTCGGGGTAGTTGGCGACGTCGTTGGCGTTGATGGCGACGATCGCCAGCCCCTTCTGCTGGTACTCGCGCCCGAACTCTGCCAGGGCCTGCTGGATGTGCTTGACGTAGGGGCAGTGGTTGCAGATGAACATCACCAGCAGGCCCGGCGCGTCCTTGAAGTCGTCGATGGAGACCTCGCGCCCCGTGAGCGGCTCCGGGAGCTTGAAGTACGGAGCCGGCGTGCCGAGCTCCAGCATGGTCGATTCGGTGCGTGCCACGGTCTGCCTCCTCCTGCGTGCGGAATCCGCGCGGCACCGGCCGCGAAGCTGGGCGCAATTGTAGCGGAAGCCCTGAAAGATCCGATTTTTTCGGCGCTCCCCCACGGCCAGGGACGGCCTCGGGAGAGCGCTACCCGCCGTGCGCGGCTTCGGGCGCTTGGGTCGAGGCCGGTGCCCAGGGCATCGCTGACCGTGCCGCCTGCGGGCGCGCGCGCCGATGGGCCGCGGCTGCGCTGCGCGCCCGTGCCCACGGCGCCACGCACATGGACGTGCATGGCGATATTAGGAAAAATCAAAAACGACCGCAAAGCGCTTCAGCGCTGATCAATCCGCGTAGCGGATCGCTCAGCGGCTCCCAGCCCAGCCGCTTGCGCCGCCGCCGGGCGCGGGCAAGACTGTGCGCCCATGGGCGAGGCAGCCGAGGCGGCGCGGCTCGCGCTCGAGCCCGCGGGCGAGGGCGCCGTGCGCGTGCGCGCGGCGGGGGCCTGGACCGTGCGCGGCATCGAGCCGCTCGCGCGCGCGCCGCTGCCGGCCCCGCCCGCCGACGCCCGCGTCGTGCTCGACGGAAGCGCCGTCGCCGCGCTCGACACCGCGGGCGCCTGGCTGCTGTGGCGCATCGCGGGCGGCGAGGCCGAGCTCACGGGCTGGCGCCCGGGCTTCGCCGCCCTCCTCGAGCTCGTGCGGCGCCACGCGCGCCTTGGCCTGCCGCCCGAGGCGCACAACAGGCCGGGGGCGCTCGCCGCGCTCGGCGCGCGTGTCGTGCGCCAGGCGCGCGAGGCGTGGTCGCTGCTCGCCTTCGTCGGGGCCGTGGCGCTCGACCTCTCGCGCGCGCTGGCGCGCCCGCGCCACCTGCGCCTCGGCCTCGCGCTGCAGGAGGTGCAGGCCGCGGGCGTCAGCGCACTGCCCATCGTCGGCCTGCTCGCGTTCCTGATGGGCATCGTCATCGCCTACCAGGGCGGCGTGCAGCTGCGCAGCTACGGCGCCAACATCTTCGTCGCCGACCTCGTCGGCCTCTCGGTGCTGCGCGAGATCGCCCCCCTCATCACGGCCATCCTGCTCGCCGGGCGCAGCGGCTCGGCCTACACGGCGCAGATCGGCACCATGCGCGTGACCGAGGAGATCGACGCCCTGCGCACGCTGGGCCTCTCGCCGCTCGAGATCCTGGTGGTGCCGAAGCTCCTCGGGCTGGTGCTCGCGCTGCCGCTGCTCACGGTCTACGCCGATGCCCTCGGCGTCGCCGGCGGGATGCTGATGGCGCAGTGGGTGCTCGAGGTCAGCCCGTCGGCCTTCGTCGAGCGCCTGCACCAGGCGGTGGGGCTCTCGGACTATCTGGTGGGCGTCGGCAAGGCGCCGGTGTTCGCCGCCCTCATCGCCCTGGTCGGCTGCCACCGCGGCTTCCTCGCGGGCGCGAGCGCCGACAGCGTCGGGCGCCAGACCACGCTCAGCGTGGTGCAGGCGATCTTCCTCATCATCGTCACCGACGCGGCGTTCTCGGTGGTCTTCAGCTGGCTGGGGCTGTGACGGGCGCGGGCGGCGAGACGGTCATCCGGCTGGAGGGCGTGGAGACGCGCTTCGGCCCCCAGCGCGTGCACGCCGGCATCGACCTCGAGGTGCGCCGCGGCGAGATCTTCGCCCTGGTCGGCGGCAGCGGCTCGGGCAAGACCACGCTGCTGCGCGTGATGCTGCTGCTGCACCGCCCGAGCGCCGGGCGCGTGGTGCTGCTCGGCCGCGACGCGGCGCGCACGCCCGAGCGCGAGCTCCTCGCGCTGCGCCGGCGCATGGGCGTGCTCTTCCAGCACGATGCGCTGTTCAGCGGCCTCAGCCTGCTCGAGAACGTGATGGTGCCGCTGCGCGAGCACACGCGCCTGCCCGAGGCGCTGGCGCGCGAGCTCGCGCTGCTAAGGCTTGCGCTCGTCGGCCTGGGCCCCGAAACTGGGCCGCGGCTGCCCGAGGCGCTGAGCGGCGGCATGCGCAAGCGCGGCGCCCTCGCGCGCGCGCTGGCGCTCGACCCGGAGCTGCTGTTCCTGGACGAGCCCACGGCCGGCCTCGACCCGGACGCCGCCGGCGCCTTCGACGAGCTGGTGCTGCGGCTGCGCGACGCCCTCGGGCTGACGGTGGTGCTGGTGACGCACGATCTGGACACGCTGATGCGTATCGCCGACCGCATCGCGCTGCTCGCCGAGGGGCGCATCGCCGCCCTCGGCACGCGCGAGGAGGTGCTCGCGAGCGGGCACCCGGCCGCGCGCCGCTTCTTCCACGGCCCGCGCGGGGCCGCCGCCAGGGAGCGGGCATGGAGCCGCGCCTGAGCCACGCCGCCGTCGGCGCCTTCGTGCTGCTGCTCGCGGGCGCGCTGATCGCCGGCGTGCTGTGGCTGTCGGCCGGCGGCCTCGGCCGCGACCACGCCGTCTACCACATCTACATGGCCGAGTCGGTCGCGGGCCTCAACGTGGACGCCCCGGTGAAGTACCGCGGCGTCGACGTCGGCCGCGTGCAGCGCATCGAGCTCGTTCCGGACGGCCCCGTGCGCGTGCGCATCGTCGCCGCCATCCGCCGCGACGTGCCCATCAAGGCCGACACCGTGGCGACGCTGCGCGTGCAGGGCCTGACGGGCATCGCCTACGTCGAGCTCGAGGGTGGCAGCCGCGGGGCCCCGCCCCTGCGGGCGCGCCCGGGCGAGCCCGCGCCCGTGATCCCGAGCCGCCCCTCCTTCCTCTCGCGGCTCGACACCCATCTCGACGAGCTGATGGGAAACCTCAACCACGCCGCGGCCGCGGTGGCGCGCCTGCTCGACGAGGACACCCGCCGGCGCCTGCAGGCGACGCTCGCCAACGTCGAGCGCCTCACCGCCTCGCTCGCGCGCAGCGTCGAGCGCCTCGACCGCGCGCTGGCCGCGGCGGCGCGCGCCGCCGACGCCGCCGCCGAGACCGCGCGCCGGGCGGGCCCCGCGCTGGAGGGCATCGAGCGCAGCGCCGCCGCCATCGAGCGCATGGCCGAGACGCTGGCGCGCACCGGCGAGCGGCTCGGCGAGGACTACGGGCGGCTCGCCGGCGAGCTCGAGACGGCCGCCGACGAGACGCTGCCCGAGCTCGCGGCCCTGGTGGCCGAGCTGCGCGAGGCGGCCGCCGGGCTGCGGCAGTTCAGCCGGCGGCTGGAGGAGGATCCGCGCATCCTGCTTTTCGGCGCCTCGCCCGGCATGCCGGGTCCCGGGGAGCAGGAGGAGCGCAGGTGAGCGAGCCCCGCCGCCTGCCCGTCTGGCTGACGCGCCCGGTGGGCGTCGTGCTGCTGCCGGTGCTGCTCGCCGCCTGCGCCGGCCTGCCCGCCGAGCGTCCCCCCGCCGCGGGCACCGCCCGTTACCTGCTGGCGCCCGCGCGGCCGCCGGCCCCGGCTGGCGTGCCCGGCGGCGGGCCCGTGCTCGAGGTCATGCGCGTGCGTGCCGCGCCCGGCTTCGAGGGCGACGCCATGCTCTACGTGCGCCGCCCGCGGCGGCTCGAGGCCTACGCGCGGGGGCGCTGGGCGGACGCGCCGGCGCGCATGCTGCAGCCGGCCGTGGTGGAGGCGCTCGCCGGGACGGGCCTCTTCCGCGCGGTGGTCGCGGGCCCGGGGCCCGCACGCGCCGCCCTGCGGCTGGACCTGCGCCTCCTCGCCCTCTACCACGACCTCACCGCGCAGCGCCCGGCCGTCCGCCTCGTGCTGCGCGCAACACTCGTCGAGCGCCGCAGCCGCCGGGTGCTCGCCACGCGCCGCATCGAGGCCTCGGCCCCGGCGCCGCCCGACGGCGCCGCGGCGGCCGCCGACGGCGCCGCGCGCGCCCTCGACGCCGCGCTCGCCGAGCTCGTGCGCTTCTGCCGCGAGACGCTCGCGGCTCAGGCCGCCTCGGCCGGCGCCACGTGGCGCAGGGCCTCGAGCACCACGCCGGGGTCCGAGGGCCTGCGCGGCGCCGCCTCGGCCAGGTGACGACGCCAGCGCGCCGCGCCCGGCTCGCCCTGGAACAGGCGCAGCAGCGGCTTGACGAGACGCGGCAGGCGCGTGCCCGCGGCGAGCTCGGGGCGCACGTGGCGCTCGAGGTAGGCGCGCACCACCGCGGCGCGCGCGCGCGGCGCCGCCGCCTCGCCCCACAGCGCCGCGTCCACGCCCGCCAGCATCCATGGCTCGTCCCAGGCGGCGCGCCCCACCATGACGCCGTCCAGCCCGCGCTCGAGATGCGCGCGGCAGTCGGCGAGCGTGCGCAGGCCGCCGTTGAGGACGACGGTCAGGTGCGGGAAGTCGGCCTTCAGGCGGTGCACGACCTCGTGGCGCAGCGGCGGCACCGTGCGGTTCTCCTCCGGGCTGAGGCCCCGCAGCCAGGCCTTGCGCGCGTGCACCACGAACACCCGGCAGCCGGCCGCGGCGACGGCCCCGACGAAGCGCGCCAGATGCTCGTACCCGTCGAGCTCGTCTACGCCGATGCGCGTCTTGACGGTCACCGGCCTTCCTGCGGCGCGCTCGCGCATGGCCGCGACGCACTCGGCCACGAGCGCCGGCTCCTTCATGAGGCAGGCGCCGAAGCGCCCCGCGCTCACCCGCGGGCTCGGGCAGCCGACGTTGAGGTTGACCTCGTCGTAGCCCGCCTCCACGGCGCGCGCCGTGGCCTCCGCGAGCAGGTGCGGGTCCGAGCCGCCGAGCTGGAGCGCCACCGGGTGCTCGGCGGGGTCGAAAGCGAGCAGGCGCTCGCCGGCGGGCCCCAGCACCGCGCGCGCGTGCACCATCTCGGTGTAGAGCCGCGCGCGGCGCGTGAGCAGCCGCGCCAGGAAGCGGAAGTGGCGGTCGGTGCGCTCCATCATGGGGGCGACGCAGAAGCGCCACCCCGCTTCCGGGGATGCCGGCACCAGGTGCTTCATCTGCGAACTCAGGGCCATGACGGCTCCAGCGGCGTGCACGGTGGACGGTGAACAGTGTACGGTAGCGGACCGTGCGTGGTCGCGTGGACAGAGGAGCGGATCCAGGGGACGACGGCCGCCTGCTCGCTGTCGTCGCCGGCTCGCTCACGCGCGACCGCATCCTCGTCGAGGGGCACGAGACCGAGACCCGCATCGGCGGGGCGGTGTGGTACGCAGGGCGCACCCTGCAGGCGCTGGGCTGCCACGTGCGCGCCGTCTACCGCCGCGCCCCGCGCGACGCCGACCTCGACGAGGCGCTCGCCGAGGCCGGACTCTCGCCCCGGCCCGAGGCCGCGCGGCGGACGACGGCCTTCGAGCTGCACTACCGGGGGAGCGGTGGCGCGCTCGCCGAGCTGAGGGCGCCCGCGCTGGCCGAGCCCGTGCCCGCCGAGGCCGTCGTCGCGGCCGCGGCCGGCGCGGCCCTGCTCCACCTGGGCCCGCTCCACCCGCAGGACCTGGATCCCGCCCTGTGGCGGCGCCTGCCGGAGGGCCCCCTGCGCGGACTCGACCTCCAAGGTCTCGCGCGCGCGGTCGGCGAGGACGGGCGCGTGCGCCCCGCCGCCGATGCGAGCCTCGACGCCGCCCTCGCCGCCGCCGACGTCGCCAAGGCGAACGCCGGCGAGGCGCTGCTGCTCACGGGCGCGGCCGACGCCGCCGCGGCGGCGCTGGCGCTCGCGCGGGCCACGCGCGGCGGCGAGGCGGTGGTCTCGCTCGGCGCGGATGGCGCGCTCGCCGCGCGCGGCGGCGAGCACTGGCACGTGGCGGCCACGCCGGTCGAGGGCCTGCGCGAGACCACGGGCTCGGGCGACATCCTCCTCGCCGCCTACCTCGCCCGCCGCCTCGAGGGCGCCACGCCGCAGCAGGCGCTCTGGTTCGCCGTCGGCTACACGGGCCGGCGCCTCGCCGCGCGCGCCGCGGCCGGCTAGCGCCGGCCGGCGAGGCTCGCGAGCACCGCCGCGGCGAGGCCCGCGGCGAAGCCCGGCGCGAGCTCGTAGAGGTCGAGCCAGCCGCCCTCGAGGTGCTTCCAGACGATGACCGTGAGCCCGCCCGCCACCATGCCGGCGAGCGCGCCGGCGCGCGTCAGCCGCGGCCACCACACCGCGAGCAGCAGCACCGGCCCGAAGGTCGCCCCGAAGCCCGCCCAGGCGTAGGCCACCATGTCGAGCACGCGGCTGTCGGGGTCGAGGGCGAAGGCCGTGGCGACGCCCGCGACGCCGGCCACGGTCGCGCGCCCCATCCACACCAGCTCGCGCTCCCCGGCCCGCGGGCGCACGAGGCCGCGGTAGAGGTCCTCGGTCAGCGCCGAGGCCGCCACCAGGAGCTGCGAGTCCGCCGTGCTCATGATGGCGGCGAGCACCGCCGCGAGCAGCACGCCGGCGACGAGGGGGTGGAACACCGCCTGCACGAGCCGCAGGAAGACCTTCTCGGTGTCGGCGCCGGCGAGCGGCGGGTCCAGGTAGCCGATGCCGGCCAGCCCGACGAGCACGGCGCCGCCCAGCGTGAGCGCCACCCAGCCGACGGCGATGCGCCGCGCGGGCGCGAGCTCGGCCGCGTCGCGCACGGCCATGAAGCGCGCGAGGATGTGCGGCTGGCCGAAGTAGCCGAGGCCCCAGGCGAGCAGCGAGAGCAGCGCCACGGCGCCGAGCGGCTCGCCGCCGCGCGAGAGCGGATCCAGCAGCGTTGGATCGCGCGCCGCCACCGCCGCGAGCGTCGCCTCCCAGCCCCCCTGCGCGGCGATGGCGACGAGCGGGGCGGCGATGAGCGCCGCCAGCATCAGCAGCCCCTGCACCACGTCGGTCCAGGAGACGGCGAGGAAGCCGCCGGCGAGGGTATAGGCGACGACGACGAGGCAGCCCGCGAGCACGGCCTGCGCGTAGGGCAGCCCGAAGACGCTCTCGAACAGCTTGCCGCCGGCGGCGAGCCCCGAGGC
>WFOW01000167.1 GCA_015487895.1 Gammaproteobacteria bacterium
CTCGAGCCCTTGGTCGCGTCCTAACTCCTCCGGCAGCAACGCCTCCACGAAATCCCGCTGCCGCTCCACATCCCGCCCCATCCCACACGCCTCCGCCCCGCCGCCACCCTCGAATCACGCCTCAACACCACAGACAAGAAGTTACGGGGAGGTCTCGCTACGGTTGACTAATCATCTAATTTGCCTCTTTTATGTTGCATGATAACTGATATATTCATTTAGCGAGCTCGAAGTATATAGTTGCAGATGATGCGGCAATGAGCACGACATCCGAAGCTGTGCCACGAGGAGAGGGATTTTGATTGAATTTACGCACTCTTCTCTGATTAAGAGAGACTCCTGACACAGATGTGAGGCTGTATGACTTTGCAACTGTCCTCGGCTGCTCGAAACTACGTGAATACACACCACCGCCTTGGAGCGGACTTGAACAAATATCCATAGTTAGTCTACTTTTCTCTAAAGTTATGTCACTAAATGTCCTACGAATCCTTGGGTATTGTTTCTAATGTGCCGCTGCCACGTATTGAGACATGCATTGGCAACGTTGGCATTGTGCCAGAGCCTGCAGTGATCACGACCTGATAGGTCCGTGACCGCAAGCTTTGCAAAAGATCGTCGACACGTTTTCGCCTCCAGAACATCTGGCGCCGCTGGCCGGTAAGGATGCTCCCTGGATATCCGAAGCCGGCCGGCTGTTGCTGCGGCGTGACACGGGCGGCGGTGCGACCGGGCCTGCTGCGTAGTGGACCCTTTCGATCCGTCAGGATGTGGAAGCCGTGCCGGTCGCGCCGCTCCAGCTCCGTTCTCTCGATCCCGACTGGGCACCGGCGGAGCCTTCGCCCCTTGGCGGCAGACCATCCTCGGCGCCGGCGGCCCCCGGCACCCCCTGCTCCTGCCGCGAAACCCTTGCCCGCAGCGGCAGTCCGGCGCTAACCGGAACGGGCGACAGAAATGGGGGGTGGGATCGTGCCGGAGGGGACCGCCATGGCGGCGGAGCGTTGGGCGCCCGGCATGCTTATCGTCGCGCGCGGGCGCGAATGGATCGTCGTCGCGCGTGAAGGCGAAGCGGGAATCCTGCGCCTGCAACCGCTGGACGGCACCGAGGCGGAAGGCTGTGGGGTCCTGCCTGCTCTCGAACCGGTCCACCAGGCCAGTTTCCCGCCGCCACCGTGTGAGCGTATCGGCGACGCCCATGGCCTGCGGCTGCTGTTCGACGCCGCCCGGCTGCTGCTGCGCTCCGGTGCGGCGCCCATCCGCTCGCTCGCCCGCATCTCCGTGGTGCCGCGGCCCTACCAGTTCGTGCCGCTGCTGATGGCCCTGCGGCTCGACCCGGTGCGGCTCCTGATCGCCGACGACGTCGGCACCGGCAAGACCATCGAAGCGGCACTGACCGCGCGGGAACTCCTGGATCGCGGCATCGCACGGCGTCTGGGCGTGCTGGCACCGGCCCATCTCTGCGACCAGTGGCAGCGGGAGCTCGAGGAGAAGTTCGCCCTTCCGGCCGAACTCGTCGTGCCGTCGACCCTCGGATCCCTGGAGCGGCGCCTGCCGCGTCCCGATCTGGGCGTGTGGGCCTGGCTCGACGCCTTCGTCACCAGCATCGACTTCGTCAAGGCGCCGCGGCACCGTGAGGCCTTCCTGCGCGCGGCTCCGGATCTCGTGATCGTCGACGAGGCGCATCTGTGCGCGCGGCCCCGGGGCACCGAACGCGACCGCCCGCGTCAGCAGCGCTACGAGCTGTTGCGCGATCTCGTGACGCGCCATCCGCGGATCCACCTGCTGCTGGTCACCGCCACGCCGCATTCGGGCATCGAGGAGAGCTTCCGCTCGCTGCTCGGGTTGCTGCGTCCGGAATTCGAGGAACGACCCGACCGACGCCGTCTGCGCTACCACATCGTCCAGCGGCGGCGCCGGGACGTGGAACGCTGGATGGGCGCCGACACGCCCTTTCCCCGCCGCGAGCGCGGTGAAGCCACCTACCGGCTGACGCGCGAATACCGCGGGCTGTTCGAGGACGTGCTCGCTTTCTGCCGGGAGCAGGTCGGACAGCCGGCCGTGCGCGACGTGCACCAGCGGGTGCGCTACTGGGGCGCCATCGCGGTGCTGCGCTGCGTGCTCTCCAGCCCGGCCGCCGCCCGTGCGGTGCTCGAACACAAGGCCGAGCGTTTCGAGCAGGCCGGGCGGCTCGACGACGAGCCGGAGGCGGTCGACGCCCGCCAGCGTCCCTTCGTCTCCGACGTGCTGGACGAGACAGGTGGCACCGACGTGGCGCCGGCTTCCGCGGTGGAGGAAGCCCGCGCCATCCTGTCCGAAAGCGCCCGTCGGCGGCTGCGCCGCTTCGCCGACCAGGCCAAGCAGCTCACGGGCTCCCGGCACGACGCGAAGCTCGCCGTGCTGGAACGGGAGCTGCGTCGACTGCTGCAGGACGGCTTCTCGCCCGTCGTCTTCTGCCGCTACATTCCTACGGCGGCCTACGTGGGCGAACACCTGCGCCGCACCTTCCCGCGGGTGGGCGTGGAGGTGGTGACGGGCGAACTGCCCGAGGAGCGCCGGCGCGAGCTGGTGGAGGAGCTGGGACAGTGCGCGCCGCGCGTTCTGGTCGCCACCGACTGCCTGTCGGAGGGCATCAACCTACAGGAACACTTCGACGCCGTCGTCCACTACGACCTGCCGTGGAATCCCAACCGCTTGGAGCAGCGTGAGGGGCGGGTGGACCGCTTCGGCCAGCGCCGGGAGCTGGTGCGCACGCTCACCATCTACGGTGAGGACAACGAGGTCGATCTCGCGGTCCTCGAGGTGCTGGTGCGTAGGGCCTGGCGCATCCGCGAGAGCCTCGGCATCACCGTCCCGATCCCGGCGGGCGCCGAGGAGATCCTCGAGGCGGTGATCGAGGAGGTGCTGCTCGCCCGCCGGCAGATGGAACTGCCGCTGGTGCAGAGCGATGCACGCGTCGGCGAGCTGCTCGAGCAGTGGGACGAGGCGGCGGAGCGCGAGCGGGAGCTGCGCTCCTACTATGCGCAGGAGGGGATCCCGCCCGAGGAAGTGCAGCGTGAACTCGAGGCGACGGACGACGTGCTGGGCGACTCGGAGGCCGTCGCCCGCTTCCTGCGCGAGTTCGCGGCACGCGAGCAGGGGCGCTTCGAGCCGTTGCGGGACGGCGTGTACCTGTTCCATCCGGGCGACGCCAAAGACGAGCTCCGCGGGGTGATCGACGCCGAACCTCCCTGGGAGGTGGTCTTCGACCGCCTCGCCGATCCCGACGCGCTGTACCTCGGCCGCACGCATCCGCTGGTGGAGACGGCAGCGCGCCGGGTGGTGGGACGGGCACTGAGCCCCGAGCCGCCACCCTTCCTCGCCCGCCTTGGCTGCATGCGCACGGACGCGGTGGGGCGCGTGATCGCGCTCGTCCTGCTGCGGCTGCGCTACCGCTTCGTCGAGCGCGAGCGCGAACTCTTCGCCGAAGAAGTGCTCCCCGTCGCAGTCCTGCGCGAGCAGGGGCGCCCCTTCGTGCCCGAAGATGCCGTGGACCTGGGCCGCCGGCTCGCCACCTCGGCCGAGCCGCGCCGGCCCGATCCGCTGCCGGAAGAGCGAAGACGGTGGGTCGAGGGCATGCTCGACCTGCTCGGCGTCGGCGAGCTGGAACGCCGACGCTGGTGGGAACCGGTGGTGGAGCGGCGCCGCCGCGAGCTGGAGGAGGCGCACCGGCGCATCCGGCGGATCACCCGCGAGGGTGCGCTTCGCGTCCACCCCCACACGCCCCCCGATCTCCTCGCGCTCGTCGTGCTGCTGCCGACGGGAGGCCGGTCGTGACCACGACGCTCGTGATCGAAGGCGGCCTGCTCGGCCTCGAACTGGTCGAGCGGCTGCGCGAAAGCCCAGAGGAGGTGCCGGGCCAGAAACCCGCCGATTTCGGCCTGTCGCCAACGGCACGGCTGGGCGACGAGATCCAGGACGCCTTCTCTGCCTGCGCGGCCCAGTGGCGCGGCTTCACCCGCCGCCTTTCCGGCCACGCGGAGGGAAGCCTCACGAGCCTCACGCGCGAGCAGTGGGTGCTGCCGCTGCTGCAGGTGCTCGGCTTCCACCCGAGCGCCCGCCGCCGGGCCTTCGAGGTGGGCGGGCGCACCTACGCCATCTCCCACGTCGAGGGCGACAACGCCGTTCCCGTCCACATCGCCGCCTTCGATCAGGAACTACACCGGCGCGGCCGCGAGCGGCTCTCGCCCCACGCGCTGGTGCAGGAATACCTTAACGTTTCGGATGCCCTCTGGGGCATCGTCACCAACGGGCGCCGGCTCCGGATCCTGCGCGATACCACTCGCGTCTCGCGGGCCGTCTACGTGGAGTTCCACCTCGAGGCGATCTTCGAGCAGGAGCTCTATCCCGACTTCGCCCTCCTCTTCCGCATCGCGCACCGCACGCGCTTTCCCCGCGATCTCTCCACCGCCCACGAATGCTGGCTGGAACGCCGCCACCAGGAAGCCCTCGAGGAGGGCGGCCGGGTGCGCGAGCGCCTGCGCGAAGGTGTCGAGACGGCACTCCAGATCCTCGGCAGCGGCTTTCTCGAACATCCGCAGAGTGAGGACCTGCGCAAAGCCTTCGCGAACGGGACGCTCGATCCCACCCGCTGCTGGCGCGAGCTGCTGGCACTGGTCTACCGCCTGCTGTTCCTGATGACGGCCGAGGAGCGACGCCTGCTCGGCCTGCCCGATATGGATCCGCAGCGCGCACGGCTTCGCGTGTACGAGCGCTGGTACGCGGTGGAACGGCTGCGGCAGCGCGCCGAAGCCCGCCGTGGCCCCGATCCGCACGCCGATCTCTGGCGCGGCCTGTGCGTGCTCTTCGATGCGCTGAACGACCCGCAGCGGGCCCGCGCACTGGGGCTCGCCGCCCTCGACGGCGATCTCTTCCACCCCGAGACCTGCCGGCACCTGACCAGCGCCGCCATCCGCAACGACGGGCTGCTCGAGGCCATCTTCCACCTCTCCACCTTCGAGGAACGCGAGGGCCGGCGCCGCACCGGCACGCGACGGCGCGTGCGCTTCGCCGGCCTCGACGTGGAGGAACTCGGCAGCGTCTACGAGTCCCTCCTCGACTACCACCCCGTCGTGGACCTCGACAGGCGCTGCTTCCGCCTCGTCGCCGGCAGCCAGCGCAAGCAGACCGGCAGCTACTACACGCCGGACGAGCTGGTGCAGGAACTGATCCGCTCGGCGCTGGATCCGGTGGTGGAAGAGCGCCTCGAAGAGGCGCGGCGAGCGGCAGGCGGCGAATGGCGGGTGGCGCGCGAGCGGCTCCTGTCCTGGGGCGTGCGGGAGCCCGAAGCCCTCGTCGCGCGGCCCGACGACAAGGACGGGATGGCCGGAGGCGAGCGGGCGTGGCGCGAAACACCATTCGCCATTCGCCATTCCCTATTCGCCGAACACGCCCTTCTCTCGCTGCGCATCCTCGATCCCGCCGCCGGCTCGGGGCACTTCCTGCTCGCCGCCATGCGGCGGCTCGGACGCCGGCTCGCCGAGATCCGCACCGGCGAGGCGGAGCCCGATCCGGCCGAACGGCGCCGCGCCGAGCGCGACGTGCTGCGCCGCTGCCTCTTCGCCGTGGACCGGAACCCCTTCGCCGTCGACCTCTGCAAGGTGGCGCTGTGGATCGAGGGGCAGGTGCCGGGCGAGCCGCTCTCCTTCCTCGATCACCGCATCCGCCGCGGCGACAGCCTGATCGGCGTCTTCGACCTCCACGTGCTGGAGGAGGGCATCCCCGACGGGGCCTACAAGGCACTCACTGGCGACGAGGAGGAGACCGCCAAGGCGCTGAAGAAACAAAATCGCGACGAGCGGGAGGGCATGCCGCTTTTCCAGCTCGACGCCGCGCGGGTGCTGGCCGGACTCGCGCGGCGGCTGGAAGAGATCGCGGCCATGCCCGAGGACACGGTCGAGGCGGTGCGCGCGAAGAAGGAGGCCTTCGACGCCTTCCGCCAGAGCGACGAATTCGGGCGGCTGAAGCTCGCCTGCGATCTCTGGTGTGCCGCCTTCTTCGCGCCGAAGACGAAGGCCACGAAGCGAAGGGTCCCCACCACCCGCGATGTCTGGGAAGCGCTGCAGGAGCCGGAGCACGTGCGCGGCGATGTGCGGGGCCTCGCCGAGGAGCTCGCGCACGAGATCGGCTTCTTCCACTGGCCGCTGGAATTTCCCGAGGCGATGGCGGCCGGCGGCTTCGACGTGGTCCTCGGCAATCCCCCGTGGGAGCAGATTCAGTTCGACGAGCAGGAGTTCTTCCGGGAACGGAGACCCGACATCGCGGCTCTCGAGGGAGAGCGTCGAAAACAGGCGATCGCCCAACTGAGGGAGGAAGATTCCGACCTCTGGAAAGCTTACGTTTCAGCGCACAGAAAGACGGAGGCCATAGCTACCTTCGTGAAAACAAGCAAGCGCTTCCCGCTCTCGGCACGTGGCAAGCTCAATCTATACGGCCTCTTTGCTGAGCTGGCCGAGCGGCTCCACCGCGAGGACGGACGCGCCGGGCTCGTCGTGCCCACCGGCATCGCCACCGATAAGTCCACCAGTGCCTTCTTCGCGCGGCTGCTCGGGGAGCGCCGCCTCGCCGCGCTGTTCGATTTCGAGAACCGGGAGGGGCTCTTTCCAGCCGTCGACAGTCGCCAGAAGTTCTGCCTGCTGGTGCTCGCGCGCGACGTGCCGCAGGCGGAATTCGCATTCTTCCTCACCCGCACCGAACACCTGCGTGATCCCCGCCGGCGGTTCACCCTCTCGCCCGAGGACACCGCCCGCATCAACCCCAACACGAAGACGGCCCCCATCTTTCGCACCCGCGCCGATGCGGAGCTGACCTGGGCCATCTACGCCCGCGTGCCGGTGCTGGTGCGCGAGGGCGGTGGTTGATCCGGGCGCCACCGGCGGGCATGTCCACATCGTGACGTGCAAAGGAGACGGACCGTGAAGGGAGGCCTGCGACTCGACGCCGAACACGCCGTCCGGCTGCGCCGCATCGCCCGGCGGATGGGGACCACCCACAGGCGGGCGCTCGCCCTCGCGATCGACCTGCTAGATCGGGCGCTGCGCACGCGCCCGCCCCGGCGCCAGCGGCTGCCCGAGCCGCTCGATCTCGGTCCGTGGACCGACCCGGAGATGCGGCGCGAGGCGCTCTACGGTGAGGCCGGACGCTGAGCAGCTGTTCCTCGACACCAACGTCCTCGTCTACGCCACGGTGACCAGCGCGCCTTGGCACGCGCACACGCGGGCGGTGCTCGCCCGTCTGCTGCGCGAGGGGTGCGCCTTCGTCGTGAGCACGCAGATCCTGCGCGAATTCGTGGTGGTGCTCTCGCGCCCCCAGGCCTTTGCCGAACCCGCGCCCGTGGCCTCTGTCCTGGAGCGCGCGGAGCAGTGGCGGTCGTGCTGCACCGTCCTCGGCGAGACCCCCGCCACCTTCGAGCGGCTGTGCAGATTGCTCCGTCGGTATCCGGTGGCCGGAAAGCGGGTGCACGACGCCAATGTCGTCGCCTGCATGCTGGAAGCGGGAGTCCGGCACCTGCTCACCTGCAACACCGCCGATTTCGAGACCTTCGGGGAGGAGATCTCGTGCCTCGATCCGCGCGCGTTGCCGGCACTGCCGTGAGCGCCCCCGCCAACCCGTGGGGCGTGTCGTTCAGGCAGGGGCTTTTCAACATGACGTCCGACAGCCGGCACTTCCGTCGCCGGGGGGAACTCGAAAAACAGGGCTTCGAGCTCGTCGGCAACCGGTACGAGAAGGGTGGCGAGGCCTGGCTGCCCCTCTATGAAGCCAAGATGATCCACCAGTTCGACCACCGCTTCGCCACCTACGACGATGCGGGCGCGAAGACGCGCGAGCTGGAAGACGGGGAGAAGGCCGATCCCGCCCGCGAGCCTCTTCCCCGCTACTGGGTCCCGCAGGCGGAGGTGGAGGAACGGCTCGCGAAGAAGGGCTGGACCCGCGGCTGGCTCATGGGCTGGCGGGACATCTGCCGCGCCACCGACGAGCGCACCGTCATCGCCAGCCTGGTGCCGCGGGTGGGGTGTGGGCACACCATGCCCTTGATGTTCCCAGAGACGCCGTATTCTCTAACGGACGATCTTTTTTTGGTGGCAAACCTCAACTGCTTGGTGCTGGATTATATCGCGCGGATCAAGGTGGGTGGCACTCATCTCACATACAACTATCTGAAGCAACTGCCCGTTCTCCCTGCCGAAATGTACGGGGCTGCGCTCCGCTCAGTGATCATCCCGCGGATCTTCGAACTCACCTACACCTCCTGGTCCATGAAACCCTTCGCCGACGACCTGTGGCGGGAGGCGGACGACGAGCTGCGGGTGGCGCTGGTGCGGCAGCGGGAAGAGGCAGAGAGCGAATGGCGAGCGGCGAGCGGAGAAGAGCGAATGGCGAATGGCGAACGGCGAATGGCGGCATTGGGCTCGTCCTCGCCGAAGGAGGTGCCATCCTCACCCTCCCGGCCGGGATCGGAGCGGGCCGACACCTCCCCGTCTTCCTCCCATTCGCCATTCGCCACGCACCATTCGCCCGACTGCCCACTCGCCCCCTTCCCCTGGAACCCCGATCGTCGCGCCCGGCTTCGCGCCGAGCTCGATGCCCTCTATGCCCGTCTCTACGGCCTCACCCGCAAGCAGCTTCGCTACATCCTTGATCCCGCCGACCTCACCCCGAAGGAGCTCGAAGACATCCTCGACCCCTTCGAAGAAGTGGAGGATCCGCTCGACGAGGAGGGCTACCGCCGCCGGCGCGAAGCCTCCGACTGGCCGTCCGAGACCTTCCGCGTGCTGCGCGACAACGAGGAGAAACGGTACGGCCACTACCGCACCCGCCACCTCGTGCTGGAGGCGTGGGACGGGAAGAAACACGACCTTGCCCACAGGGAGGTGCCTGGTTTACGAAGCAAAGGACGGCGCTCCTTCTTCTCCGTAAGCTCCGTGGTTTCACCTTCAACATAGAGATGAGGAGGCTTTGGGATGGCTCGTTTCATAGCGCTGCCTGTAGGACAAGGTGACGCTTTCTACCTCGAAACGCCGAAGGGCTCCGTTCTCGTCGACGGCGGGCGCTCGCGAAGTGCCTTCAGCACGCTCTTTTGCCAACTTACCAATCGAGATGGAGCGGACGTCGTCATCGTTACCCACAATGACGCGGACCACACGAACGGGATAATCGGTTTCTTGGAAGGGGGCTTGTGGTGCCGAGAAATCTGGTTGCCTGGGCGCTGGTTGCATCTGCTGCCGTATATCTTGCGCCCCATGAGGGAACTCCTCTTATTGCTTGCTCGCCAGGCGGAGGAGGCGGCAGGGGGGATCGCCTCCGCTGAGGAGCGCGAGGAAGACACCTTGCTTGAACGGTATGCAGCCTCTCTCCCCTTGGCGGAACGCCCGACGGAAATCGAGCGGGGCGAGGCGGAAGAGGTCAATCTTGATAAATACGGATGGCCATTCGGGTTGATTCCAGAGTTGGAACGGGCCGCGGCCGAGAACGAATGGTGGGTATTTGAGTATCCATGGGGTCCGGTTATTCTTCCGTGGCCGGAATTCATCGATTTGTGGGCTATTTTACCTCGGGCGGCTGCACAATTGCTCGTCGAAGCCCTGACCGCAGCGAAGCGAATACGAACCATCGCACTCAAGGCCTTTCACCGCGGCATTGCCGTGCGCTGGTTCGAGCACTATCCGGCCCATCCTTCCGGCGGCACTCCCTATTTGCGGCCACTCAGTTGCCGGCAGATTGCCCGCATGTACCCGGTCCCCAAAGCGGCGCTACTTAGATCCATCGCATTGAGCGTCGCAAACCGGGAAAGCCTCGTATTCCTGAACCCACCAACCCGGACCGCACCGGGCGTACTGTTCACCGCTGATTCCGATCTGCAAGGCGTGGGGCTTCCCCGTCTCGAGCGCGTGATCATCACGGCACCCCACCATGGCTCCGAAGCCAATCGTGGCGCATACACGCGTATTGCTCAGGTCGCCGGGCAATCAGTGACTTGGGTTCGAAGTGACGGACGATTTCGCAGTCGACCTGGTCCAACATATCTCAATCTCCAAGAGCGAAAAGTATGTACCTTGTGCAGAGGTTCGAAACACGCAAAACAAGTCGTGATCTTTCACTCTCGCAACCGTCACTGGGTGCGCAGGAAAGGTGTGCGCACTTGCAACTGTCACTAGTACCGTACGATCATCCGCCCGAGAACCTCCGCGCCGCGAACCGGCGGGCCGCATGAGCGCGCTGCTGCCGCCTAGTGCTAGAGACGTGGCAGCAACTCAGAAACATTGGGGCCCATTAGGGCGCACGCGGGGAGTCGGACCTTGCGCCCGGGGCCGATGGCCCTATGCCGGGATCGCTGCGGGGAGACCCACCGTACACCGCCTGTTCCTGCCCCGGGACGACGACGTCCGCAGTGCCGCTCGCGCAGCGGAGGCACTCGCCGCCCTCCCGCCGGCCGAACGGCCCGTGACGCTGAAGGTGGTGATTCACAACCGCAGAGGCGGTGGTGGAACCGACACCCGCCGTCTTCACGCTGCTGCGCGCGGTGCTCCGGCTGATCGGGAAGGGAAGCGCTCTGTGGCTCGAAGCCGTCTCGCGGCGCCCGACGCTGACCGAAGCGGCGAAGCTCTTCGGCGAGCCGCGCACGGCTCTGCGTCGAAGACTGCGGCCCGAGGATCTGGCCGGCCCCTCCCGCCTCCGTCCCGAGGCCTTCTCCCGCCTCCTCCGAGAGCGCGAGGCCGAGCGACGGCGGGTGCTCGACGAACTCGTCCGCGAAGCACAGGAGACGGGGCTCGACTATCGGGAACCCGCCGATGCAGGTTCTCGTTGATCGCGTGTACTGTCTTCGGTCGTCATTTGCGACATTCTCTTTGGTCTCGCGCAGCTGGGCTGTCTCGAATTGCGCTGGAGCGCTCGCATTCTCGACGAATGCGTCCACGCGCTGTCGCGACGGCGGCCGGACTTGGGCGAGCCCCGTCTGCGCAGGCGATGTGAGCGCATGAACGCGGTCTTCCCGGACGCCCTCGTCGAGCCCGTCCCGAGCGGGGCCGCCGCGGTCGTGGAGCTGCCGGATCCGGCGGACCGGCACGTGGTCGAGGCAGCTCTCGCCGCTGAAGCGGACGCGATCGTGACATGGAACGTCGCCCACTTTCCGGCATCGGCCATGGATCCGCTGGGACTCGCGGTGACGACGCCCGACCGGCTGCTCGTCGACTGCTTCGACGAGGACCCGAAGACCGTCCTCGCGTGTCTGCGTGAGATCCGCGCACAGCTCAAAAACCCGCCCTTGACGTCGGAACAGTACGTCGAGAACCTGCGCCGGCACGGGCTGATGGCCTTCGCCGACCGGATCCGCCTCCATCCGGCCGAGCTCCGAGGAGCTCGAGGGCGAGGGCGCACGGTCCGGACCCGCGGCTACCGCGGATTCGGGCGTGAGAAGCGGCTGCCGGACGGGCTCTCGTGGCCGTGCTTGACGCATCGAGGAGGCGGGCTCACCCTGTCTTACGTGTTCTCACCGCGAGGTCGCCGTGCGCGTGCGTCTTTCCAGCAAGGGCCAGCTCGTCATCCCGAGCGTCGTGCGGCGCCGGCACGGATTCGTCCGCGGGACCGAGTTCGAACTGGTCGAAGAGGGCGACGTGCTCGTGCTGCGGCCGGTGCGGCGCAGGCCGGGCGCGAAGCGCGTCGAGGAGGTGTTCGGCTGCCTCGGCGAATTCGCGCACGAGCGCGCGAGCCCCGAGGCCATGGACCGCGCGCTGCGCGCGCACATCCGGCGAGGATGGCGCGGGACGTGAACGTCGCGGTCGACACCGACATCCTCGTGCGGCTCCTCGTTGCGGACGACGTCGGGCAGGCCGAACGCGCACGGTCCCTCTTCGAAACCTCGGGCATCTTCGTGCCGATTACGGTAGCTCTCGAATGCTGGTGGATCCTCGAGGCCGTCTACCGCGTGCCCGCCCGGAAGGCCGCGGAGGCGTTTCGCCATCTCCTTGGCCTGCCGCACGTGATCTTCGAGCACGAAGAGCGCATCCTGTTCGCCCTCGACGCGGCCCTCGCCGGGCTCGACTTCGCCGACGCCCTCCATCTCGCGGCCACGCCCGAGGGAAAGGGCTTCGCTACCTTCGACCGAAGGCTCGCACGCCGGGCCGGAAGGATCCCGGGTGCACCTCGCGTCTTCGAACCGGGCGGAGGCTGAGCGCGGATGATCGACATCTTCGCGCTGTGTGATCGCGTCGTCGCCGAATATCGCGACTATGTGCGGAGCTTCGTGCACGTCCGCGACCCGCGGCTTCGGACGTTCGTCGACCGGGAAATCGACGGTGGCCGGCTGTGGCCCGATGCCGTGCTGCAGCTCAATCCGGCCTACCGGCGCGGTGCGCGGCTGCGCGACCTCGCCCGCGAGGGCGTGATCACCGAGGAGACCGCCCGCTTCTTCGGGCCCGATCTGCACCTGTACGTGCACCAGGAGCGGGCGATCCGCCTCGCCTGCGCCGGCAGGTCCTGCCTCGTCACCACCGGCACCGGCTCGGGCAAGAGCCTCGCCTATCTCGTGCCCATGGTGGACGCCGCCTTCCGCCGCGGCATCGACGGGCCGGGGGTGGTGGGGCTGTGCATCTATCCGATGAACGCGCTCATCGGCAGCCAGAGGCACGCCCTCGAGGAGTTCCGGCGCCGCAACTGGCCCGACTGTCCGCTGACCTTCGAGCGCTATACCGGCGAGGACCGCAGCACCGAGCACCGCAACCGGCTGCTCGCGAGTCCGCCCCACATCCTGCTGACCAACTATGTGATGCTGGAGTTCATCCTGCTGCGGCCGAGCGATCGCACCATCGCCGAGCGCATCACGGAGCGGCTGCGGCTGCTCGCCGTCGACGAACTCCACGTCTACCGGGGCCGGCAGGGTGCCGACGTGGCCATGCTGCTGCGCCGCCTGCGCGAGCGGGTGGGGCGCGAGGATCTCGTGATGGTCGGCACCTCGGCCACGGTGGCCGGCGGCCCCGGGGAGGACCGCCGCCACGTCGTGGCGGAGGTGGGCCGACGGCTGTTCGGCGTCCCCTTCGCGCCGCGACAGGTGGTGGAAGAGGAGCTGGAGCGGCGCTGTACCGTCGAGCCCCCGCGCACGCCCGAAGAGCTCCGCCGCGCTCTCGGGACGCCGCTGCCCGATGCGCCGGATCCGGCGGCCTTGGCCGCTCATCCGCTGATCGCCTGGATCGAGGCGCGCTTCGGCGTGGTCGAGGAGGGCGGGCGCAGGCGACGTCCACGCCCGCAGGCCTTCACGGAGGCGGTGAAGGAGGTCGCGGACCGAAGCGGTGTCGGAGAAGGCGTCTGTCGTGAGCGCCTCACCCGGGCGCTGGAGCTCGCCTGCCGGGCCGAGGTGGATGCCGGCATCCCCTTCTTCGCCTTCCGTCTCCACCAGTTCCTCGCCTCGGGAACCAGCATCCACGCGACGCTCGAAGATGCGCGCACGCGCGCGTGTACTGTCGAGCCCGGCCGCGACGCGGATGGTCGCACCTGGTTCCCGCTCGCCTTCTGCCGTGAGTGCGGGCAGGAATTCTATCTCGTCTCGCGCGTGGAGAACGGATCCGGCCTGCGCTTCCACCCACGCCCGCCCGTGCTCGACATGCCGGAGACGGAGCTGGACGGCGAGCCGGGCTATCTCGTGGTGGACGACGGCGGGCTGTGGAATGCGGACGAGGACGGCTGGCCGGACCACTGGCTCGACGGCAACGGCAGGGTCAAGAAGGACTACCGCCCGCACATTCCGGAGCGGCTACACGTGCGCGCCGACGGGAGCACCGCGAACGATGGGCTCGAGGTCGTCTACCAGCCGCGGCCACTCATGATCTGCCCGCGCTGCCGCACGAGCTGGGATCTGCGGGTGCGCAAGGAGTACGGGAAGCTCACCACCTTCGGGCGCACGGGGCGCTCCACCGCCACCACCGTCGAGGCCGCGGCGGTGCTCAGGGGGCTCGCCGACCAGCGAGCCGACCCGGCGGAGCGCAAGCTGCTGAGCTTCACCGACAACCGCCAGGACGCGGCCCTGCAGGCGGGTCATACCAACGACTTCGTCCTCACCGTGCTGGTCCGTGCGGCACTGGTGGGTGCCCTGCGGGAACGCCGGCGGCTTCGGACCAGCGAGCTCGGCCCGGCCCTGTTCGACGCCCTGTCGCTGCCGCCGCAGCGGTGGATGCGCGAGCCGGTCGAAAGCGGCCCGGGCTTCGAGCGCGCACGGGGGGCGATGGTGGAGGTGCTGACCTACCTCGGCCTGCTCGACCTGGCCCGCAGCTGGCGGGTCACCCAGCCGAACCTCGAGGACTGCGGCCTCCTTCGCATCGACTACGAGGGCCTCGCCGATCTCGCCCGCGACGATGCGCACTGGCGCGAGGTGCCGCTGTTCGCGGATGTGGACGCCGCGCGACGCGAGCGGCTCCTGCGCGCTTTTCTCGACCATCTGCGCCGTTCGCTGGCCCTCGACGCCCCGGCGCTCGATTCCGAGCGGATGCGACGCATGCGCGAGCGCTCGGTGGCGCTGTTGTGCGATCCCTGGCGGCTCGACGAGGGCGATCCCGTGGAAGAGCCGACCATCGCCCTGCTACCGGGGTTCAGGCCGCGCGCCCGTCGCCGGATGCTTTCCCTGGGGTCGCGCTCGCTCGTCGGCCGCTGGCTGCGACGCGAACTCGCCGACGTGGCCGGCGGTCGACCCTCGCTCGACGACACCGACGCCCTCGTCCTCGCACTGGTCGAGGCTCTGCGCGGACATTTCCTCGTGACCGTGAACGACCGCGGGAACACGATCGGCGTGCGCCTGTCGGGCGAGGCGCTCCTCTGGCTTCCGGGCGACGGACGAGCCCCACCGCCGGACCCGATCCGGGCGCGCGCTGTCGACTTGCGTGTCGAAGAGGAACTGCGGCGCGAGCCCAACCGCTATTTCACGCGGCTGTACACGTCGGACCCACGCTGGCTCGCCGGGCTGCATGCGGCCGAGCATACGGGCCAGGTCGACTCGGAACGCCGGCGCGAGCGGGAGGAAGCGTTCCGCGAAGGACGGCTGTCGCTGCTGTGCTGCTCGCCCACCATGGAGCTGGGCATCGACATCCGGACCCTCGTCGCCGTCCACATGCGCAACGTTCCCCCCGATCCCGCCCGCTACGCCCAGCGGGGCGGACGGGCCGGCCGCGGCGGGCAGCCGGCGCTGGTGCTGGCCTTCGCGAGCGAAGGCAGTCCCCACGATCGGCACTTCTTCGAACAC
This sequence comes from Gammaproteobacteria bacterium, assembly GCA_015487895.1. GTDB lineage: Bacteria > Pseudomonadota > Gammaproteobacteria > S144-34 > S144-34 > S144-34. The sequence goes on from WFOW01000167.1 coordinate 15,257, forward strand.
CGCGACGAGATGATCGCCGGTGACGTGCGGCCGCCGGTGTTCGATCCGTCCAACCGGGACGTCCTGCAGGCGCACCTGCAATCGCTGTGGCTGGCCTCCACGGGCATCGATCTGGGAAGCAGCGTGGCGGGCGTGCTGGACCTGAGCCAACCCGAATTTCCTCTTGCCGATCATGTACGCGAGCAGATCCAGGCGAGCCGCCTGGGCGCTGAGCGGCTACAGGAGAGTTTCCGTCGCATCGCGCAGAGCGTGCTCGGTCGCGAGCTGGACGAGCGGGACGAGATCTGGATCGACGATATCCTGCACCGTGCGCCGGAGCGCTTCGACCGTGCCTTCGACCGTTGGCGGCAACTCTATCGTGCTGCCCTCAAGGCGCGCGACGCGGCCCGGGCCGTCATCGACCAACCCCACGTGGACCGGAAGAAGCGGCAGGAGGCGGAGCATCGCGAGCGTGAGGCGAAGCAGGAACTCGCGATGCTGCGCAACGAGCGGGGTGGGCTCCTCTCCGAATTCTATCCATACCGGTACTTGGCGTCCGAGGGCTTCATTCCGGGCTACAACTTCCCACGTCTGCCGGTGCGCGTCTACGTGCCGACCGAGCGGGACACCGAGACGGTCGAGCGGCCGCGCTTTCTCGGCCTCGCGGAATTCGGACCAGGCAATCTCCTCTATCACGAAGGACGCCAGTATCGCATCGCGGCCTGTCGCCTGCCGGCGGATGGTCTGCATCGGGAGATCGCCCGCCGCTGTCCGCGCTGCGGCTGTCTGCACTGCGACTCGCATGTCGACGACGCCTTCTGCCGACACTGCGAGACCTCCCTCGAGGGTGCCGAGAGCTGGGCGAACCTGTTGGAGCAGCCACCGATGCGCGCCCAGCGAACCGCCCGCATCTCGTGCGAGGAGGAGGAGCGTGCGCGGGAGGGCTTCGACATCGTGACGGCCTTCGAGCCTGCGGGACCGATAGAGCCTTGGGTGGATCTCGCCGACGCGGACGGCCCCATCCTGCGCTTTCGCCGTCTCGAGAGCGCGTGGCTGTGGCGGATCAATCGCCGCTGGAAGCGCGGGCGCGACCGATCGGGCTTCCCGCTCGATCCTGAGACGGGGCGATGGGGGCGGCTCCAGCAACCGGGAGAGGTGGAAGCGGGAGAACACGAGACGGTGCGGGTCGTCCCCTTCGTCCGCGACCGCCGTCACCTGGCCTTCGTCGAGGTGCCGGTATCGGGCGAGCACGCCGGGGACGCGCTCGTCACCTTCGCCTACGCCCTCGCGCGGGCACTGGAGCGCTGTTTCGCGCTGGAAGAGGGCGAGCTCGCCGTCGAGTTGGTCGGCGAGGGCGATGCTCGCATGGTCCTCGTCTGGGAAGCTGCCGAGGGAGCGCTCGGGGTGGTCGGCCGGCTCGGTGAGGTCGCGGTCTGGCGCCGAGTGGCGGACGAGGCCCTGCGCCTGCTGCACGTGGACCCACGGGCAGGCCGGAACGTCGACGGGGCTTGCGAAAGCGCCTGCTATCGCTGTCTTCTGGCATATTCGAACCAGCCCGGTCACCCGCGCCTCGACCGCCGCCTCGTGATGCCGCTTTTCCTGCGACTGCGTGAGGCCCGCGCCGTCGAGCCGAACGCGGAGAGCCGCGAAGCGCACTGGCGACGTCTCCGCGATCTCGTCGATTCCGGGTTCGAGCGCCACGTCCTCGACCGCATCTACGAACGCGGACTTCCGCTGCCCGATCACGCCCAGTTCTGTCCGGCCGACGACGTGGCGGTGCAGGTGGACTTCTACTGGGCGCGCGAGGGAGCACCGGGCATGTGCCTGTTCGTGGATGGCCCTCATCACGACGACCCCGCACGGCGCCGCCGAGACCTCGAGCAGCGGGAGGCCCTTGAAGACCGGGGATTCGCCGTCGGGGTGATCCGTTTCGACGAGGACCTCGACGCCGCCCTTGAGCGCCTTGCGCGTACGCTGGAGACTTTCGGCATCGGACGCCGCAACGCCTGACGTTCCGGTGCCGGCCCAAGACTCACGACCGGACGTGGAGATGAACGGAGCGTCGTGGCTGCGGGCGCGCCGGGTGTGACGGAAGACGACAGATCGTGAGCTTGCCGAGCTTTCGACGACGATGGTCCAAGTGAAGGCGACCATGTCCCGCACGCGGGGCGGGCTGTCGCGCCGGATGTTGTTGTTCTAGCCCCTCGGGAAATCGGGCCGAACATCGGCATGACCTCGAAGAGGTCGTCGTGGACGCCGAGGAGAGACACCGCCCGGCGTGGGAGCTGCCCTCGCGAACGACAGCGCCCTGCGCCGGGGGTATTGTTGCGTGGCGTGGTAAGGGCCGCGGTCATTCGGCCGCGGTGACTTCCTGAGCGATGTCCGCAGGGTGGTCTCGATGCGCCGGGCCGTAAACCGAGGCTCGGCGCGACGACGTGCAGCGATCCACAACTGCGCGGTCGGGTTCGTCCGCGGGCGACGGGGACACCGACGGCGCTTCGGTTGACGACGGCGGCCGACCCGGCGCGAGAGGCGCCGCCCAAGCGCATCGGAGCGCGGCCAACGCCGGAAGGAGCGCGTCCCGGGGGCGTCGCCGCGCACCGTTGGCGCGCCCAAGGCAGGTGACTTCTGCTGGGTACCGGTTCGACGCGGAACCGTCACTTCGGCGTCGGAGAGACGCGCACGTGATCCTTCCACGCAGCGAGCCCATGTCCTGGCGGCGATCCCGTGGTCGGTGCCTTCGCGCCCTCGGTCCTCGCCGACGGCGGGCCGTCGCCACGGTGCCCGAGACGCGGCATGCCCGGGCAGTCGCAGGGTCCGGCGTCCCTTGTCCCGACCGCGTTACGGGCGGACCCCGTCGCGTCGACGGTGGTCGTTACCTCGTGATATCGCACCGTGATGGGTCGGCCGCGCCGCCTTTATGGAATGTCACCCGGGGACGGAACCGAGGCGGCGTGGCGGACCCGCGTCCGCTGGACGGAACGCCGGGGAAACGCCGACAGGGCCACCGGGACGGGTGGTGGCGCGGACGGTCCGGCGACGTGGCGCGGCCGGTGCGATGGTGACGGCGTGATCGAGTGGCGGCGGGAGTGAAGGATCGCCGGTACGACGGGGCAGACGCCTTTTCTGCCCGTCTGCACAGCAGGTCCCCGTCATCGGGGTCGACACGCGATCGACGGACGTCGACCCGTGGTCGTGAGGACGAAGCTCTCTCTTGGGTGGGCGGAGGGCCCTCCTCGACGGCCGAGACCTCGTGCGAAAAAACCGGTCCGTGCGTCCGGCGCGATGCGAAATGCTCGCGAGGGCCCGCAGGTTGACGATGCCGGCAGCCGGATCGCGCATTCCGACCGCGACGATGCACCCGCGCGCGCACATGCCGCGCCCTTTCTGCAACGTGAGCCGAAGCGGCGACGTCCCGACGTCGCGCGATGGACTTACCGCGCGGCGGCGCGCACACGATCACGACGGCTGCCGTGGCGGGTGGCAGCACCGTGCGCCCCAGCCGCCACGCAGCCTCACGGGGCGCGTTGACGGCGTGGCCACGCGTCGGCCGTGCGTCGACGTCCCGCCACGTCGCCAAGAGCGCCCGGCGTGGACCCGCGGTGTGCCGGAGCGTGGCGCGTCGATGGTCGCCGGAAGCGGCAGGGCGACCGCGCCGGCGCGGCGCGACGTCCGGCCGGATCGTTTCGACGTCGGCGACGGTGCGCACGCGCACCGACGGTCCGACGGAACCACGACCAGACCCTCGCGGGAGCGCGGCGTGCCGCGTCGAGGGCCGCCTCGGCGCGCTCGGACGTTACGCGTTCAACGGGGTGCGAGTCACGGACGCGGACGGCACGGCTGCCCGGCATCGACGTCCGTGGCGACAGCTGCGCGAGGGATCGCCGCCGACGGCCGGCGTCCTGCTGTCGCGACGGAGACGCCGTCTCCCGGACTCACGTGCGCCGGGCTGGCGCCGACGAGGGCAGTGGTGCCGATGCGGTCGTCGGGATGGCGAAGGGGTCGTCGCCCCGTGGGGGGAGCGTATGCAACGGATAGCCGTCGACCACCGATCCGACGCGGTCGCTGCCTTCGACGCGGTCGTCGGAGTCGTCAGGGCGGCGTCGGTCTCGACCGGAGGGCGTATCGGGCGGTCGGCGCGCCGCTCTCGACGCGGTCCACGGGCCGACGTCCTCGACGTCGTGCCATCGGCGAATGGGTGTGGCAGGTTGGGGCGCTGTCGGCCGGTGGCCCCCCGATCGCGGAAGGCGCCTCGCCGTGGCCGACAGGATCGCCGAAAACGGCACAGCGTGCGTCGGCCTTCGCAAGTGGCCTTGTGCACACCGACCCGACGCCTGGGGCACGTCGGGTCGACGAGGACATCGAAGTCCGCGAAGGCGTGGCGCTCGCCCTGCTCGGAAGAGGCGGCGAAGACGCCGCGGCCGGCGGAGCCATGTCCTCGACACGGCCTCCCGTCGTCCTCCTGCGGCCGGCATCGTGAGCCTCGGATCGTCGCCGTGGGCCGTTCCACCGCCTCGATGCGGTCGACGTTAGGGGGGCGGCGGACGTGGTCGACCTCAGCGCCCGGCGCGACACCGCCGGCGTGATCGACGGCGCGGCGAAGTCGGCGTTGCCTTGTGGCGGGGGGCGCACCCGGCCGGAGCCGCGGCATCGACGTCGCCTTCCACGCCGGGGATCATGGCCGGGGAAACGGCGTCAGCCGACGTCCCGACCGGGACGATGCTCTCGCCGCCTGCGAGGAAGGCGGCCCCGTCGACACGGACTTCGGCGGTGCCCCTTCCGTGCGGGAAAGGGGCGTCGTCGGCGGTTTCGGCGGCGTCGACGGGGAGTTCGAGGTCGTCGGGAACGGTGCGGTCGGCGTCCGCGATGCCCGCGCCCTCGTCGTCAGGGCCGACGGGCCGTCGGCAGGCCCGGCATCGGCCGCCACGACGGGAGCACACTGCGGCAAGCCGACGTCATCAGCCGGCGAACCGCCACAGGCGATGACGTCGCCGGGGTCGACGCCGGCGATGCCATCGGGGTGGTCGGGTGAACCAACGCTGTCGACGTCGCGGTCGACGGAATGGACGTCGACGCCCATGCCGGGAACATATGTGTCGGCTCGACGTCGGTCGCCGTCGCGACGAGGGCGGAAGACGGCTGATCCGACGTCTCCGGTCCCGCCGACGGACCGATTTCCCGACGTCGTCCCGTCGGGGGTCGCACTGGGCCGACGACGTCGGGCAACGCTTTACCGTCGTCGTGATCCGTGGAGGCCGGCGAACGCAGTATGGTGGTCTGCGACGTTCACGGTGGCGCCTCACAGGCTGGCCCGGTGCTGACAGGCGTGCCCGATCGACGGTGTCCCCGAGATCCGCGGAGTCGACGCGATCGGGGGAGCCGGCGAAGACCACGCGTCCCAGATCGACGCGGTCGGGCCGCGAGGCGCCGGGCGCGTCGCCGGCGCCGCGGTGGTCTCGGCATCGACCTCCGCGACCGGGTCGGCACGTACCGATCCGGCGCCTTCGGGTCGACGTTGTCGACGCCCACGCCCGCAGCGCGACTGTGCCGGTGGAGATACCGACGCTACGCCCGCAACGGGGCACGGACGATGGTCAGATGTGCTCGATCCGTCGACGGGCTGGCGTCGCCGGTGTCGATCCCGGCGGATATCCGGTGTGACAGGGCAATGTCGTCGGCCGACGCTTCATAGTCGGTGATGCCGCCGCGTCCCGGATCGGCGTCGGGCCCGCCCCGCCGGGCCGACGCCATCGACGCCGGTGAACCGGCGGGCGCGCCGGCGTTGACACGGGCGATGAAGACGACCTCGGCGCGATGGCCCCGTTATCGACGTTCACAGCCGGATCCGCACGCCGGCCCGGAGATGTCGCCGGATCGACGGCGACGGTCCGCGGCACCGACGCCGTCGGCGTGGTCGACGCAGACGCCGCGGAGATCCTTGACGACCCGACCGCTCCGTCGTCGGACGTCGGAGATGGGATTGTTCATGTCGACAAAGCTCAACGATCGACGCGCGGTTGCCGGCGAGCTCGATGCCATCGCCGTCGTTGTCGCCGTCGACCCGGGCCGGTGAAGTGTCGGTGTCGTCGGGATCGCCAGGGTCGCCGCCGTCGCTGCCGTCGGCGCCATGGGCAACATCGACGTCGTCGATCTCGCTTCCGCCCAGGATGTGGTGGTACAGTTCGGCGTCGATGACTGCGACCTTGTCGTCAGTCAGGGCATGGCCGACGCTGACGGCGCCATCCACATCCGCCATGTCGGTGCTCCCGTCGTCACGCTCGCCAGACCGTCGGCAGGAGCGGCATTGACCGGCAGGACAGGAGCATTGTCGCACCGACGGCAGTGATCTCACGAGGTGTCGAGATCATGACATCGGCTGCTGGCAGCACGGATGCTATGGCGCTGATCGCGGCGGATCAGAGCGGACGTTGCATGGGGAGGAGACGACGGCGTGGGTTGCATGCGGGCGCTGGGGTGTGGACATCGCCCCGGACGTCGCCGGTAAAGCCGCAGCGCTGGCGGATCGGCGGCGGATGATGCCCGGATCGGGACAGTGGCGGGGACGGGATCGGGGATCAGGAAGGGATGGTGGCGGCGTCGCTCGCGCACATCCAACACCTCTCGCCGGGGAATCCTCCGGATAGCCGCGGATCCCCGGGGGCGGTGCATGGCATCCTTAGATGTTGTGGATTTGGCCGGCGCCCGCAGGGGCGGGGTGCGCGGGCGCCCGGCCGCGGCGGCGATCTCCGCCAGCACCTCTTCGGGCGGGCGGCCTTGGTCCACCACTTGGCGCGCTCGCGCGATCATGGCTTCCATGCCGTGCAGGGTGCGCAGCACGGCAAGCGAGCCCCGCGCCAGCCGGCGCAGCGCCGGGGTGCCATGGAGCCAAAAGCGCGCGCTCGCAAGGGCGGCCACATCGACCGCAAGCCCGCCGCCGCGCCCGCGCCGGGCCACGAAGATGGGCGGCATGGCCTTTCCGGCCTCGGCGAAGGCCCGCTCCAGGCTCGCGCGCAGATGCTCGAGGGTGCGCACGCTCACACCGAGCCGTGCGGCCCACAGACGCGCCGGTGCCTGGATGTGCGAACCCGCCACGTCAAAGCCCTTGGGCGGATTGTCCAGGATCTCGCGGCACAGGCGCATCAGATGGACCAGCACGTCCACCACCGGCATGCAGCGGCCGGGGTGCTTGCGGTCGCTGCGCCGCCGCGGCCGGGTGGCAGCGGCGTGACGGCGCAGGAAGTCCTGCACGAGGAGGGCGAGATCCACGCGCATGCCGTCGAGCTCGACCCAGATGTCCCGCGCGATCCTGGGCGAGATGCCATAGGGCCTTCTCATACTGGCGCGCTTTTCCACCGTCTTCAGCACCGAGCGCCACTCCTGCGGCCCGTCCTCGCAGCACCGCTCGGCCAGATGGCGCACGAAGGCCGCGCGCTCGCGCGGTGTGGCACCGGCCAGCACGGCGGCAGACGCCGCAAGCACCAGGGCGGCGTTGCGCGAGCCGGCACGGATGCGGCCACGGCGCAGCAGATCGAACAGCGGATGGGCATCCCAGTCCGGCACGCCGCCGTTGGGGCGGTCCACCTCTACCGGTGCGATCCGCCGTCTCCTCCCCTCGGCGCGGATCCGGCTCATGCCCATGTCCTCCACCAGGTGCGGGTCCACCGGCGGGCCGTTGTGGACCACATGCACCCAGCAGCCGCGTTTGGGGTTGAAGGAACAGGGAAGGTGCAGGGCGCGGGTGGGACCGCCGCCGCGAGGATCGGCGCCGAAGGGGCGCAGCACCTCCACCACCCGGCGCTGGAAGGCGGCGATGCGGTCGCTGGGATGCACCCGCGCGCCCGGCCGGCCGAGGGACGGCAGCCGCCGGGTGAACAGCCAGGCCAGGTGATAGCCGCCGCCGGTGGCCA
>WFOW01000168.1 GCA_015487895.1 Gammaproteobacteria bacterium
GCGCTGGGGCAGCAGCCGCTGCAGGGCGAGACCGAGCGCCGCGGCGCGCCCGCCGTCAGCGCCCATGCGCCCCCGGGGAACGCCCGCCGTGCATGTGCATCGCGCCGCCTCCCATGCGGCGGACGGGGAGCTCCAGGGTCCGCTCCGTGCCGTCGCCCAGGCGCAGCGTGAGGCGCACCCGGTCGCCGGGGCGAAGCTTCCGGCGCGGGCCGATCAGCATCAGGTGCATGCCGCCCGGCTCGAGCCGCACGGCGGCGCCCGGCGCGATCTCGAGCCGCGGCACGGGCTCCATGCGGGCCACGCCGTCGCGCACCGTCGTGCGGTGGATCTCGACCCGGTCGAAATCGGGGCTCGAGGCGCCCGTGATCACGGTCGGCCCTCCGCCCGTGTTGCGCAGCGTCAGGTAGCCGGCGAGCACCGGCGCCCCGGGCGGGGCGGCGCGCACGTGGGCGCCTTCCACGGCGAGGCGGGGCGCCGGCCCCGCAGCGGCCGCGACGGCGAGGACGAGCGCGGCGAGGCCGAAGGCTGCATGGACGATACGGGCGCTCATGGGCTTGCTTTCTCCTCACGGGCCAGGCGCTCGAGCGTCGCCGCCAGCGAAGCCGCGTCGAGGGGCGGGGAGACGATGCCGGCGAAGCGCCCGGCGGGATCCACCAGGAACAGGCTGACGCTGTGGTTGACGACATAGCCGCCGCCGGCGTCCGGCTCGCCGAGCTCGTAGTAGGCGCCGACGGCGCGGGCGAGGCGGTCGATGGCGGCACGCTCGCCGCTCAGCCCGACGATGCCTTGCCCGAAGAAGGCCGCGTAGCTCGCGGCACGCGCCGGATCGTCGCGCGCGGGGTCCACGGAGACGAACCAGGCGCCGACGCGTGCGCGCGCGGCCGGCGGCAGGCGCCCGAGGGCCTCGGCCACCACCGCCAGCGTCGTCGGGCAGACGTCGGGGCAGTGGGTGTAGCCGAAGAAGAGCAGCGTCCAGCGGCCGCGCAGCGCGGCCTCGTCCAGGACCCGCTCGCCGCTCGCGAGCCGGAAGGCCGGCAGGGGCGTGCGCTCGGGCAGCAGCAGCGCGGCACCCACCCGCACCGGCTGGGGCGGCGGCCCTTGGCGCTGCCCCTGGACGAGCCATCCCAGCACGCCGCCGGCGGCCAGGGCCGTCAGCGCGACCGCGGCGAGCAGGGCGCGCGAGGGGGGGCGGGAGGCGCTCATGGAGCGCCATTATGGCACGCCGCGGCCGCGCGGGGGCTGCGGTAAGATGTCGCACCCGCGGGAGGCAGGAGCCCCGTAGAGGAGGCCGGCGCATGGATTCCGCCCTCGAGACCACGCTCGTGACCCTGCGCGATGCGGTGCGGTGGACGGCCTCGCGCTTCGCCGCGGCGGGCCTCGCCTTCGGCCACGGCACCGACAACGCCCTCGACGAGGCCTACGCGCTGGTCTCGCACGTGGTGGCGCTGGCGCCGGGCGTGCCCGAGCCCTACCTCGACGCGCGGCTCCACCCCGACGAGCGCCGGCGCGTCGTCGAGCTCGCCGAGCGGCGCATCGCCTCGCGCAAGCCCCTGCCGTACCTCACGGGCGAGGCCTGGTTCGCGGGCCTGCCCTTCCACGTCGACGAGCGCGTGCTGGTGCCGCGCTCGCCCATCGCCGAGCTGATCGAGCGGCGCTTCGAGCCGTGGGCGCCCGCCGCGGTCGGGCGCATCCTCGACCTCGGGACCGGCTGCGGCTGCATCGCCGTCGCCTGCGCGCTCGCCTTCCCGGAGGCACGGGTCGACGCCGTCGACGTCGACGAGGGGGCGCTCGCGCTCGCGCTCCGCAACGCCGAGCGCCACGGGGTGGCGGATCGCGTGCGCCTGCTGCGCTCCGACCTGTTCGAGGCCCTCGCGGGCGAGCGCTACGACATCGTCGTCAGCAACCCGCCCTACGTGCCGGAGGGCGAGCTCGAGACCCTCCCCCCCGAGTACCGCCACGAGCCGGCGCGGGCGCTCGCCTCCGGCCCGCATGGCCTCGACCACCCGCTGCGCATCCTGTGCGAGGCCCCGGCGCACCTCGCCCCCGGCGGCATCCTGGTGATGGAGGTGGGGGCCACCCGGGCCACCCTCGAGGCGCGCCTGCCGGACGTGCCGGTGCTGTGGGTGGAGCTCGAGCGCGGCGGCGAGGGGGTGCTGCTCCTCACGGCCGAGGAGCTGATGCGCTACCATGACCGCTTCGAGGCGGCGCTGGCGGCCGCACGGGCGGAGGGCGAGAGGCGATGAGGCCGCGCACACCCGAGGAGTACGTGGACCTGGTCGAGCAGGCGCTGTTCGAGATCGAGGAGCTGCGCGCCTCGGCCGAGTACGACATGGAGGAGATGGGCGAGGCGCTCGGCTTCGTCGACGAGCTCGAGGCCGGCGTGCGGGCGCTGCTCGAGTCCATGCGCGACGGCAGCTACCGCTTCGCCGACGAGGACCTGCCCTTCATGCGCCTGATCGAGCCCGTCCACGAGTCGCTGCTGCCCTTCAAGTCGCTGCTGAAGCTGATCAACGACACCCACCGCCAGGGCCTCGACACCGGCGACTGAAAGCGCCGCGGGGCGTATACTGGTCCCCGGGGACCGCGCCGCGCGCGCCAGCGCCCTCGATCCCGCCATGAGCGCCGACGCCCACGAGATCCAGTTCGACGAGGCCCTCATCCGGCGCTACGACCGGAGCGGCCCGCGCTACACCTCCTACCCGACGGCGGTGCAGTTCCACCCGGGCTTCGGGGCCGAGGACTATGCGCGCCATGCGCGCGCGAGCAACGAGCCGCCGGCGCCGGGCGCGCCGCCGCGGCCGCTGTCGCTCTACGTGCACATCCCCTTCTGCGACACGGTCTGCTTCTACTGCGCCTGCAACAAGATCCCGACCAAGGACCGCGCCCGCGCCGACCGCTATCTCGATCTCCTCGAGCGCGAGGCCGAGCTGCAGGCGGCGCTGTACGCGCCCGGGCGCACCGTGGACCAGCTCCACTGGGGCGGAGGCACCCCGACCTTCCTTACCCCGGAGCAGATGAGCCGCCTGATGGGGATCCTGCGCGCGCGCTTCGCCCTGCGCGGCGACGACCGCGGCGAGTACTCGGTCGAGGTCGACCCGCGGCGCATCGGCCCCGAGGTGATCGAGCACCTGCGCGCGCTCGGCTTCAACCGCATGAGCGTGGGCGTGCAGGACTTCGACCCGCGGGTGCAGCGGGCCGTCAACCGCATCCAGAGCGAGGCCGAGACAAGGGCGGTGGTGGAGGCCGCCCGCGGCGCGGGCTTCCACTCGGTGAGCGTGGATCTCATCTACGGGCTGCCGCACCAGAGCGTGGAGAGCTTCGCGCGCACCCTCGACCGCGTCCTCGAGGCGCTCGCGCCGGACCGGCTGTCGGTCTTCAACTACGCCCACCTGCCGGAGCGCTTCATGCCGCAGCGGCGCATCCGCGCCGAGGACCTGCCCTCGCCGGCGGAGAAGCTGCGCATCCTCGAGCTCGCCATCGCGCGCCTGACCGCCGCCGGCTACGTCCACATCGGCATGGACCATTTCGCCCGCCCGGACGATGCGCTCGCCGTGGCGCAGCGCGAGGGCACCCTGCACCGCAACTTCCAGGGCTACTCCACGCACGCCGGCTGCGACCTCGTCGGCCTGGGCGTGAGCGCCATCAGCTCGCTGGGGCGCGCCTACGCCCAGAACGCGCACACGCTCGAGGCCTACCGCGAGCGCCTCGGGCGCGGGGAGATCCCCGTCGAGCGCGGCGTCGAGCTCGACGACGACGACGTGCTGCGCCGGCACGTCATCATGGAGCTCATCTGCCACTTCCGCCTCGACTTCGCCGAGGTCGAGCGGCGCTTCGGCATCGACTTCGGCGCCTACTTCGCCGACGCGCTGGCCGAGGTGCGGGCGATGGCGGCCGACGGGCTCCTCGTTCTCGACGGGGCGGGCATCCGCGTGCTGCCGCGCGGGCGGCTCCTCATCCGCAACGTGTGCATGGCTTTCGACCGCTACCTGGCCGAGGGCCGGCGCGGCACCTTCTCCAAGGTGATCTGAGCGCCCCTGCGGGCGCGCGGCCGCGCGCCCGCAGGGGCGCGGCGCGGGAGACGGGTGGCGGGTGACGGGTTACGGGAGACGGGTGGCGGGTGACGGGAAGAAACC
>WFOW01000169.1 GCA_015487895.1 Gammaproteobacteria bacterium
AGCTCGATGCCGTCCATGCCCGGCATGCGCAGATCCGTGACCACGAGATCGGCGCCCTCGCGCGCGAAGGCCTCGAGGGCGGCGTGCGGGTCGGCGTGCACCTCGCAGGCGAACTCGGTCCCCTCGCAGAAGCGCCGCATGAGGGCGCCGGCCTTGGGGTCGTCGTCGACGAAGAGCAGCCGTGTCCTTCCGCCCGTTGCGCTCATGGTTCCCCGGTCCTCCCTGCGTCGCTCCCGTCCTCGGTGTCGAGCGGAAGCGCGATCCGCGCCTCGGCTCCGCCGCCCTCGCGGTTGCGCAGCACGATGCGCCCGCCGTGGCGCTCCACGATGCCGTGCGCGATGGCGAGCCCGAGGCCCGTGCCCTCGCCCACGGGCTTGGTGGTGTAGAAGGGCTCGAAGGCGCGCTCGAGGGCCTCCGGCGCGAGCCCCGGGCCCTCGTCGAGCACCCGCACCTCGAGGCGGCGGCCGGCGCCGTCCTTGGTGACCGTCGCCTCCACGCGCACGCGCCCGCCCTCGGGGCTCGCCTGCACGGCATTGAGCAGCAGATTGAGCAGGGCCTGCTGGAGCTGGCCGCGGTCGCCCACGACCTCGATCGCCGGCGCCGCCGCGGGCTCGACGCGCACGCCGCGGCGGCGGGCCTGCGCCGCGACGAGCCGCACGGTCTCCTCGAGCCACTCGCGCGCGTCGAAGGGCGCGCGCCGCGGCGGCGCGCGGCGGGCGAAGTCGAGCACGCCCTGGACGATGCGCGAGGCGCGCAGGGCCTCGTCGCGGATGGCGGCGAGGTCGGCGCGCGGGTCCTCGCCGCGCTCGAGACCCCGCTCGGCGAGCCGCACGAGCGAGAGGATGTTGCCGAGCGGGTTGTTGAGCTCGTGGCCGATGCCGGCGGCGAGCCGCCCCAGGCTCGCGAGCCGGGCCTGGGCCTCGCTCGCCGCGCGCGCGCGGTCGCGCTCGGCCTCGGCGCGCGCCAGCGTCTCGGCCATGTCATTGAAGGAGCGCACGAGCTCGCGGATCTCCTCGGCCCCGCGCGCGGGCAGGCGCAGGTCGCGCTCGCCCGCGGCATAGCGCCGCAGCCCGCGCGCGAGCGCCGCCACGGGGCCCGCCACCTGGCGCGCGCCGAGGCGGCCGATCAGCAGCGCCAGCGCGAGCGCCACGAGGGCGAACAGCGGCACCGCGAGCCGGATGGGCGTGAAGGGCGCGGCGGCCGCGCCGGCGGGGACATGATAGGCGATGACCCAGGAGAGGAGCTGGTCCGGATAGGGCAGGTGCTCGAGGAAGTGCACCGTGCCGTCGGCCACGCGCACCGCACCGTAGTTGGACCGGCCCACGGCCGCGCGCAACGCCTCCCCCCACGGGAAGGCCTCCCCGAGGGTCGCCGGCGCGCTCGCGACGGCGAAACGCGCCCCCGCATGGTCGGCATAGAGCAGGCGCCCGTCGCGGGCGGGATCGTCGGGATCGAGCTCGGCCACCACGAGCGTGGCCCCGTGGGGACGCGGCACCAGGTCCAGGATGCGGTCCAGCGCCTCGCCGGTGAGCGTGACGGCGAGGTAGCCGAGCACGCGCCCGCCCGCCGCCGCGAGCGGCACCACCGCGTCGAGCAGCACGATGCGCGCGCCGGCGGCCTCGGCCGCGGCGCTCGCCGGCAGGCGCAGGAAGCTCACCTCGCCCGGCGGCAGCCGGGCCAGCGTCTCGGCGAGACGCTCCGGATCATCGGCCTCCTCGGCGAAAGGGAAGGCCTCGTAGCCATCGAGGACGGGCTCGGTGCGCCGCCCGAGCCGCACGCGCACCAGCGCGTTGCCCTCGAGGTCGAGCACCCGCACCGTACGAAGCCCCGGCACCACCGCCTGGAAGGCCTCGAGGAAGGCGTTGACGCGGTCCTCGAGGGCGAAGAAGTCCGGGTGGATGTCGCCGCGCGCGGCGCGCTCGAGCACCGGCTCGAAGGCGCGCAGCGTGGGCGAGCGCGCCAGCGCCAGCACCAGCTCGCGCTCGAACAGCAGCCTGCGGTCGAGCTCCGCCGCCACCGCCCCCAGCGTCGAGGCGAGCTCGCGCTCGATGCCGCGCCGGTAGAGGAGCTCGCTGTAGGCGAGCGCGCCGAGGGCCAGCGCGGTGAGCGGCACCACCGAGGCCAGGGCCACCCACAGGAAGATGTTGGTGCGAAGACGCATAGGAACTCTGATCGATCCGCTACGCGGATCGATCAGCGCTAAAGTGCTTCGCGGCCATTTTGATTTTTCCCGTATCGCATGCACCTCCATGTGCATGGATCGTCCCGCGGCCGTCCCTGGCCGCGGGACGATCCATGCA
>WFOW01000170.1 GCA_015487895.1 Gammaproteobacteria bacterium
GAGCGCCGGCGAGCGCCTTCATGGCCCGCTCGTAGGCCTCGCGCGCCCGCGCCGCGTCACCCTCGGCCGCCGCGAGGTCGCCCTCGAGCTCGGCGCGCAGGGGCCGGAACGGTGCCGGCACGTCCTCGCCCAGGAGGGCGCGCGCGGCCTCACGCTCGCCGCGCGCGAGCAGCACGCGCGCGAGCCGCAGTCGCGCGGCGGCCTCGAAGGCGGGGCCCGGCGCGGCCTCCCGCGCCTTGCGCAGGTGCGCCTCGGCCTCTTCCAACCGCCCCTCGCGCGCGAGCAGCGCCGCGAGCTGCAGCCGCGCCATCGCCTCGTAGGCGCTGCCGCCGTGCTCGCGCGCGAGCCGCTCGACCAGCACGGCCACGCCGTCGGCGTCCCCGGCCGCACGACGGTCGAGCACCTGCTCGTAGAGCTCGGAGGCCGCCGCCGCGCGCTCGAGCCTCCACTCCTGCCAGGCGCGCCAGCCGAACAGCGCCCCCAGGCCCAGCGCCACCCCCAGCAGCAGGGCGCGGCCGTTCTCGCGCCACCAGCGGCGCAGCTTCTCGATCTGCTCCTTCTCGGACTCGTACGGATCCACGCGCTCCCCCTTCCGCGAACGCTCCTACGCCGGGCGGAGTCTACGCGCTCAGGCGGCCCCGGGCGAACCCCGGCCGGCGACCAGCGCGCGCAGCAGCGCCACGGCCTCCTCGCGCGTCACGGTGCGCTGCGCGTGATCCGGCTCGCGCAGCCACTTCACCGTCAGCCGCCCCCCGGCGAGCTCCTCCTCGCCGAGCAGCAGCGCCACGCGCGCGCCGCTGCGGTCGGCGCGCTTGAGCTGGGCCTTGAAGCTGCCGCCGCCGCAGTTGGCCGCGAGACGCAGGCCCGGCACCGCGTCGCGCAGCGCCTCGGCGAGCCCGAGCGCGGCGCGCTCCGGGCCCTCGCCCACCGCGACCAGGTAGGCGTGCGGCGCGCGCTCGGCGGCGGCCGCCTCCCGCCGGCCCTCGAGCAGCGCCACCACGCGCTCGAGCCCGACGGCGAAGCCCACCGCGGGTGTCGGCCGCCCCCCGAGCTGCTCCACGAGCCCGTCGTAGCGGCCGCCCGCGCACACCGTCCCCTGGGCGCCGAGCCGATCCGTGACCCACTCGAAGACGGTGCGGTTGTAGTAGTCCAGCCCCCGCACCAGGCGCGGGTTGACCTCGTAGGCGACGCCGGCCTCGTCGAGCAGGGCCCGGAAGCCCTCGAAGTGGGCGCGCGCCTCGCCGTCGAGATAGTCGATCAGCCGCGGCGCGCCGGCGAGGACCGCCGCCATGTCCGGGTTCTTGCTGTCGAGGATGCGCAGCGGGTTGGTCTCCAGGCGCCGGCGGCTGTCGGCGTCCAGGGCGTCCTCGTGCGCGCGCAGGTAGGCGACGAGGTCGGCCCGGTGGCGCCGGCGCGCTTCGGCGTCGCCGAGGGTGTTGATCTCGAGCCGCAGGCCCTCGAGCCCCAGCTCGCGCCACATGCGCGCGCACATCAGGATCAGCTCGGCGTCGACGTCGGGGCCCGGGATGCCGAAGACCTCCACGCCGACCTGGTGGAACTGGCGGTAGCGGCCCTTCTGCGGGCGCTCGTGGCGGAACATGGGGCCGGCGTACCACAGGCGGTGGCTCTGGCCGCGCAGCAGCCCGTGCTCCAGGCAGGCGCGCACGCAGCCCGCCGTGCCCTCGGGGCGCAGGCTCAGCGAGTCGCCGTTGCGGTCGGTGAAGGTGTACATCTCCTTCTCGACGATGTCGGTCACGACCCCGATGGAGCGCGCGAAGAGCTCGGTGCGCTCGACCACCGGCGTGCGGATCTCGCGGTAGCCGTAGGCCTCCAGCACGCCGCGCAATGTCCCCTCCACCGCCTGCCACAGCGGCGTCTCCTCCGGGAGGACGTCGTTCATCCCCCGCACCGACTGTATGAGCCCGCTCATGGTCCTCCCGTCGTCGCCTCCCGCGCCGCACCCACTGTCAGCCGCAATGTCCGCCCCGGCCGCGCGCCGGCCAGGGGCACCGCCTCGCCGTCGAGGCGCACCTCGACGGCGGTCGGCTCGCCCAGCACCAGCCGGAAGGGCGGC
The DNA here is from genome assembly GCA_015487895.1 of Gammaproteobacteria bacterium. GTDB lineage: Bacteria > Pseudomonadota > Gammaproteobacteria > S144-34 > S144-34 > S144-34. The sequence continues at coordinate 2,075 of WFOW01000170.1, forward strand.
CTTCCCCGCACGCGCCGCACCGTGCCCGGGCGCAGCAGATCGTAGACGAGCCTCCGCCCCGCCGCGTCCCGCACCTCGACCCAGGAGGTCCCCCGCAGCCGAAGCTCGAGCTCGGCCTCGGCTGCACCGATGGGCGCTACCTGCTCCGGGGGCGCTGCCCGCTCCGGGGACGTCTCCCGCGGCGCCGGGGCGCTCGCCGCCGGAGGCGGGGGAGCGGGTGGCTCCACGGCCGCCGGCGGCGCACCCGCGCTGTCCGCCGGTTCCGGGCCGACCTCTGGCCCGGCCGCGGACGGCTCCATCGCCGGTCCCGCGGCCCCCTCCGCCGTGGGGGGCTGCACCGGCCCCTCGGGCGGCGCGCCGCCGCGCCACCAGGCCAGCACCAGCGCGACCAGCACCGCGACCGCGCCCGCCGTGCCCCAGCGCAGCCAGCGCCCCCAGCCGCGGTGGATCTCCACCGGCTCGAGCCGGGGCGGCTCGGGGCTCGCCCCCGGCTCCCCGGCCGCGCGGTAGGCGGCGAGCACGGCCTCCTCGTCCGCGCCCACCAGCCGCGCATAGGCGCGCAGATACCCCCGCACGAAGGCCGGCGCCGGAAGGCGCCCGGCGTCCTCGCCCTCGATGGCCTCCACCACGCGCTCGGAGAGGCGCAGGGCCTCGGCCACCTCCCCGCGCGTCAGCCCGCGCGCCTCCCGCCGCTGGCGCAGGATATCCCCGAAACCAGCCCCGCGCTCAGGGCCCGCGCCCACCGCCCGCCTCCGACTCGAGGAGCAGGCGCGTCTCCTGCGCGTCCGGGAACTTCCGTTTCAGCAGCAGGGCATAGCTCGCCTCGGCGTCGCGGTCGCCGAGCCGGCGCTCCACGCGCACGCCGAGCCACAGGCTGCGCGGCGTGTGCGGAGCCACCGCCTGGTAGCGCTGCAGGTAGGCGCGCGCCTGGAGGTGGCGCCCGGCCTCGTAGCTGAGCTCGGCCATGGCGATGAGCGCCGGGGCGAAGCGCGGGTTGCGGCCCAGCGCCTCGCGCAGGTAGCGCTCGCCGCGCGCGCGGTCGCCGGCGCGCAGGGCGCACAGGCCGGCGTTGGTCAGCGCCACCCACGGCGTCTCGTAGAGCGGGTTGGCGGCGGCGGCGCGAAGCTCGCGGTCGGCCTCCTCGAAGCGCCCGCGCGCGCACAGGAAGCTGCCGTAGGCGTTGCGCGCGTAGCTGTCCTTGGGGTCGAGCCGCACGGCGCGCCGGTGGTGGCGCTCGGCCTTCGCGTGCTCGCCGAGACGCTCGTACAGGATCCCGAGCGCGGTGTGGGCGCGCGCGTAGCCCGGGTCCGCGGCGACCGCGCGCTGCAGGCGGTCGAGGGCGCGCTTGAGGTCGCCCTCCTGCATGTAGGCGATGCCGAGCTGGGTGTGGAGCTTGGCCGACTTGAGGCGGGCCGCCTCCGGAGCCCCCTCGGCCGGGTGCGTGCCGCCGCCCGTGGCGCAGCCGGCGAGCAGCGCCGCGGCGAGCAGCGGCGCCGCGGCCGCCCTCACGCCTGCGCCTCCTCGGCCATGCGCCGGCTGCGGCGCGTGCGGTCGCGCACGCGCCCCACGAGCTGCCCGCAGGCGGCGTCGATGTCGTCGCCGCGCGGCCGGCGCGTGATGGTGCGCACGCCCGCGCGCAGCAGCGCATCGCGGAAGGCGTCCACGCGCTCGGCGGGCGGCCGCCGGTAGGGCGCCCCCGGGAAGGGGTTGAAGGGGATCAGGTTGACCTTGCAGCGGATGCCCTCGAGGCGCCGGGCCAGGAGCCGCGCCTGCGCGGGGCTGTCGTTGACCCCGTCGAGCAGCACGTACTCGAAGGTGACCGAGCGCTGCGGCGCGCCGGCCGCGTAGCGGCGGCAGGCCTCGAGCAGCTCGCCGACGGGGTACTTGCGGTTGAGCGGCACCAGCTCGTCGCGCAGGGCGTCGTCCGGGGCGTGGAGCGAGACCGCGAGCGCCACGTCGCACCCGGCGGCGAGGCGCTCGATGGCGGGGACCACCCCCGCCGTGCTCACCGTCACGCGCCGGCGGGAGAGCCCGTAGGCGAGGTCGTCCACCAGCAGGCGCAGCACCGGCAGCACCTCCTCGAGATTGAGCAGCGGCTCGCCCATGCCCATCAGCACGACATTGGTGAGCGGCCGCGCGGCGAGGGCGGCATCACCCGCGGCCAGCGCCTCGGCGCGCAGGCGCCGCGTGACCGCCCACACCTGCCCGGCGATCTCGTGGCGGGTGAGGTTCCGGCCGAAGCCCTGGCGGGCGGTGGCGCAGAAGCGGCAGTTGAGGGCGCAGCCGACCTGGCTGGAGACGCACAGGGTGCGGCGCCCGCCGTCCGGGATCAGCACCGCCTCGACGGCGTTGCCGTCGGCCAGCCGCAGCAGCCACTTGCGCGTGCCGTCGGCCGAGCGCTGCTCGGCCTCCACGAGCGGGGCGCGCAGCTCGGCCTCGGCGGCCAGCCGCGCGCGCAGGGCCTTGCCGAGGTCGGTCATGGGCGCGAAGTCGCCGAGACCGCGCCGGTGCACCCACGGCAGGAGCTGGCGCGCGCGGAAGGGGCGCTCGCCGCGCGCGGCGAACCACGCCTCCAGCGCCCGGCGGTCCAGGCCCAGCAGGTTCTCGCGGGTGCTGGGGGCGCGCTCGCTCACGACGTCAGCCGGCGCGGGAGTAGATCTCCTCCGGCTTGAAGAAGAAGGCGATCTCGGTGCGCGCCGTCTCGGGCCCGTCGGAGCCGTGCACGGCGTTGGCCTCGATGCTCTCGGCGAAGTCGGCCCGGATGGTGCCCGGCGCCGCCTTGGCCGGATCCGTGGCGCCCATGAGCTCGCGGTTGCGGGCGATGGCGTCCTCCCCCTCCAGCACCTGCACCATGATCGGGCCCGAGGTCATGTAGGCCACGAGGCTGTCGAAGAAGGGCTTGCCCTTGTGGACGGCATAGAAGCCCTCGGCCTGCTCGCGGCTGAGCCAGGTCATGCGCGCGGCCACGATGCTGAGGCCGGCCTGCTCGAAGCGGCGGTAGATCTCGCCGATCAGGTTCCGCCGCACCGCGTCGGGCTTGATGATGGAGAGGGTCTGCTCGATCGCCATGCGCTGCTCGCTCCTCGATGCGGAAAGGTGGCTGGTGGGTATGCGCGACGGCCCGGACCGCGGGCGGCGGCCGGGCCGTCCGGTTTTCCAACGGGTGCGGTAGTTTACCCGCCCGTCCGCGGGGGTGGCAATTTGCGTTCCCCCCTTGAAGCCCGCCTCCTCCGGCCCCATCTAGGAGAGCGCGCGGGAGGGCGCTCCCGCGCGAATCCCGATGAGGAAGGAGGTGATGCAGCCATGACGCTCGCGCGTTACGAGCCGTGGGCTGCCCTGACGCGCCTGCAGGAGGACCTCAACCGGCTCCTCGAGGGCCGCTGGCCGGCCTTTGGCGACGAGGAGAGCCGCGTGGTCACGAGCCAGTGGGCTCCTCCCGTGGACATCATCGAGGAGTCGGACCGCTTCGTGCTGCGCGCCGACGTGCCCGGCGTGAAGCCCGAGGACATCGAGGTGACCGTGGAGAACGGCATGCTCACCATCAAGGGCGAACGCAGGGAGGAGCACGAGGAGCGCAAGGAGGGCTACCGCCGCATCGAGCGCGTCCACGGCACCTTCTACCGGCGCTTCAGCCTGCCGGACACGGCCGACCTGGACCGCATCCAGGCGAAGGGCCGCAACGGCGTGCTCGAGGTGGTCATCCCCAAGAAGCAGGAGGTCCAGCCGCGGCGCATCGCCGTGGCGGCCTGAGCGCAGGCGCCGGCGTCAGGGCGAGCCCGCAGACGAGGAAGGCCGGCCCCGGGGCCGGCCTTTCTCTTGGAACTCTGGTCGATCCGCTGCGCGGATCGACCAGCGCCGAGGCGCTTCGCGGCGATTTTTCTTTGTGTCGCCATGCACATCCCTGTGCATGGGCCGACCCGCGGCATCCCTGGCCGCGGGGAAGCCCTGAAAAATCCCAGGATTTTTCAGGGCTTCCGCTTGCGCTACGGCCACGTGAGCGGCCGAGCACGCCGGTGCGGTGCGGCGCGCGCCGGGCTCAGACCGTGAAGCTCTCGCCGCAGCCGCAGGTGGCCTTGACGTTGGGGTTGTTGAAGCGGAAGCCCTCGTTCAGCCCCTCGCGGACGTAGTCCACCTCGGTGCCGTCGAGGAGCTTCAGGCTCTCGCGGTCGACCACCAGCTTCGCGCCGTTGGCCTCGAAGACGACGTCGTCCGGGCCGACCTCGTCGGCGTAGTCGATGGCGTAGGCGTAGCCCGAGCAGCCGGTGTTGCGCACGGCCAGCCGCAGGCCCACGCCCTTGCCGCGCCGCTCCATGTAGCCGCGGATGCGCTCCGCGGCAGCCTCCGTGATCGTGATGCCCATGGTCCGGAACCTCCCCTCGCATCCGGCGCCCGGCGGCGCCCCGGGGCGAGCGCCCCTGTCGGATAAGGAGAGTCTAATGGAAAGGGCGTTCAGGCGCCTACCGCACCACGCCTGAGGGAATCGAGGGCGCCGGCGAGCGCGGCGAGGAAGCCGTCCACGTCGGCCTCGGTGGTGTCCTTGCCGACGCTGACCCGGATGCTGCCGAGCGCCAGCTCCGGCGGCACGCCCATGGCGGCGAGCACGTGGCTGGGCTCGGTCTTGCCCGTGTGGCAGGCCGAACCGCTGGAGACCGCGTAGCCGGCGCGGTCGAGCGCCATGAGCAGCGTCTCGGACTCCACCCCCGCGACGCCGGCCATGACGGTGTTCGGCAGGCGCTCGGCGCCCGCGGCGAGGATCCTCACGCCGTCGAGGCGCGCGAGCCCGCGCTCGAGGCGCTCGCGCAGGGCGCGCATGCGCGCCGCCCGCGTGGCGAGCTCGTCGGCGGCGAGCGCGGCGGCGGTGCCGAAGCCGACGATGCCAGCCACGTTGAGCGTGCCCGAGCGCAGCCCCTCCTCCTGCCCGCCGCCGACCAGCAGCGGCTCGAGCTCGAGGGCGCGGTCGCGCACCAGCGCCCCGACGCCCTGCGGGCCGTGGAGCTTGTGCGCCGAAAGCGTCAGCAGGTGCACACCGAGCGCCGGGAAGTCCACCGGGATCTTGCCGGCGGCCTGCACCGCGTCCGTGTGGACCACGGCGCCCGCCTCGCGCGCGCGCCGTGCGAGCGCCGCCACGTCCTGGATCACCCCCGTCTCGTTGTTGGCGAGCATGACGCTCACGAGCCGCGCGCCCTGGGCGAGCGCCGCATCGAGGCTCTCGGGCCGCACGCGCCCCTCGCCGTCCACCTCGAGCCACAGGACCGGCCGCCCCCGGGCCTCGAGACGCCGCGCCGGCTCCAGCACCGAGGGATGCTCGATGCGGCTCACCGCCACCGGGCCCGGCGGCAGGTGCGCGGCGGCCCCGAGGAGCGCGAGGTTGTTGGCCTCGGTGCCGCAGCCCGTGAAGACCACCTGCTGCGGCGCGGCGCCGACGAGGGCCGCGACCCGCTCGCGCGCCTCGTCCACCGCCATGCGCGTGGCGCGGCCGAAACGGTGCGGGCTCGCGGGGTTGCCGTAGATCTCCCCCAGGTAGGGCAGCATGGCCTCGCGCACCCGCGCATCGAGCGGCGTCGTGGCGTTGTGGTCGAGGTAGACGGGCATGGGACGGTCAGGCGCGCGGCGGCGCCACGACGACGCGCGCCGGCCGCCGCGGCGCCTCGCGCGTGAGGTCGGCCAGCGAGATGCCGTCGAGGAAGCGGCGGATCTCCTCGCTCAGCTCCCACCACAGCTCGTGGGTGAGGCAGGGAAGCCCCCCGTCGCAGTCGCCGCGTCCCCCGCAGCGCGTCGCGTCCACGCGCTCGTCGACCGCGGCCATCACCTCGGCGACGCTGATGCGCTCGGCCGGACGCGCGAGGCTGTAGCCGCCCCCGGGCCCGCGCGCGCTGCGCACCAGCCCGTGCTGGCGCAGGCGCGTGAAGAGCTGCTCCAGGTAGGAGAGCGAGATGCCCTGGCGGCGCGAGATGCTGGCGAGCGGCACCGGCCCCTCGCCCTCGTGGAGGGCGAGGTCGAGCATCGCCGTGACGGCGTAGCGGCCCTTGGTGGTGAGCCTCATGCGCCCTCCTCTCCCTTTCCCGGGGCCTCCTCCCGGCCCTCGTCCTCGACGCGCTCCGGCTCCGGGGTCGCCGCGCCGATCTCGCAGGGGCCGAGCTCCGGGAGCTGGAGGTCGGCGATCTCGGCGCCGAGCTGCTTGAGGGCGGTGCACATCTCCTCGAGCTTGGCGTCGAGGGCGTGGAGGTGGTCGAGCATGCCGTTGATGGCGGTCGCCACCGGGTCCGGCATGTCGGGCGTCAGGCCGTAGGCGTCGAAGCCGATCTTCTCCGCCATGCGCCGGCGGCGGGCCTCCTGCTCGGGCGTCGGCCGCACCACGATGCGCCCCGGAACGCCGACCACCGTGGCGCCCGGCGGCACGTCCTTGAGGACCACGGCGTTGGAGCCGATGCGCGCGCCGTCGCCCACCGTGATCGGGCCGAGCACCTTGGCGCCGGCCCCGATCACGACGTTGTTGCCGAGGGTCGGGTGGCGCTTGCCCTTGCGCCAGGTGGTCCCGCCGAGCGTCACGCCGTGGTAGAGCGTGCAGTCGTCTCCGATCTCGGCCGTCTCCCCGATGACCACGCCCATCCCGTGGTCGATGAAGAAGCGCCGGCCGATGCGTGCCGCCGGGTGGATCTCGATGCCCGTCAGCCAGCGCCCCAGCGTCGAGAGCCAGCGCGCCAGCCACCGCAGGCCCCGGTTCCACAGCCAGTGGCTGAGGCGGTGGAGCTGCACGGCGTGCACGCCGGGGTAGGTCGTGAGCACCTCCAGCACGTTGCGCGCGGCCGGATCGCGCTCGAAGACGCACTGGATGTCCTCGCGCAGGCGCTCGAACATGGACGCTGGCCCTCCGTCGGGCGGGCAGTATACACCCGGCCCGCGGCCGGCCGCGGCTCAGCGCCCCGGGCCGCGCCCGCCGCAGCAGCGCTCCACGGCGGTGAGGATGCCGCGCAGGATGTTGAGCTCGGTGCGCTCGGGGCGCGCGCGGGCGAAGAGGCGGCGCATGCGCCGCATCAGCCGCCGCGGGTTGTCGGGGTCGAGGAAGCCCACGCGCACCATCACCCGCTCGAGGTGCCCGTAGAAGGACTCGAGCTCGTCCGCGGTGGCAGGCGGCTCGGCCGGCGGCTCGGCCGGCGGCGCGCCGCGCGCCGCCAGGTGCAGCTCGTAGGCGACCACCTGCACCGCCGCCGCCACGTTGAGCGAGCGGAAGTCCGGCACGGTGGGGATGGTGAGCAGGGCCTGGCAGCGGTCGAGCTCGGCGTTGGTCAGGCCCGTGCGCTCGCGCCCGAAGACGAAGGCGACCTCGGTGCCGGCGGCGGCGGCCGCCACGGCCTCGGCGGCCGCCGCGCGCGGCTCGCGCCCGGGCCAGGCCAGGCTCCGCCGGCGCGCGCTGGTGCCGACGGCGAGCCCGCAGCCGGCGAGCGCCTCGTCGAGGGTGGCGACCACGCGCGCGCGCTCGAGCACCTCCTCGGCGCCGGAGGCGCGCGCCCACGCCTCCTCCGACGGGAACTCCCGCGGGGCCACCAGCACCAGGCGCTCCAGGCCCATGGTCCGCATGGCGCGTGCGGTCGCGCCCACGTTGCCCGGGTGCGTGGGCTCGACCAGCACGACGCGGATGCGGGACAGCGCCTCCATGGGCGGGCAAGTGTCGGCCGCCGCGCGCCGCCGGCGCAAGGCCCCGCCCGCGCCTTTCTGCTATCCTTGGGCGCCCGTCGAGGAGGCCCCGGAAAGGCTCCCCCATGCACCCCGTGGTCAACATCGCGGTGCGCGCGGCGCGCGCCGCCGGCAACGTCATCGTGCGCTACATGGACCGGGTGGACGCGATCCCGGTGGCGAGCAAGGCGCGCAACGACTTCGTCACCGAGGTCGACCGCGCCGCCGAGCGCGAGATCGTGCGCATCGTGCGCCGCGCCTACCCCGGGCACGGCATCCTCGCCGAGGAGGGCGCGCGCCGCGAGGGCGACGGGCACCTGTGGGTGATCGACCCCCTCGACGGCACGACCAACTACCTGCACGGCTTCCCCTTCTTCGCCGTCTCCATCGGGGTGCTGTGGCGCGGCCGGCCCGAGCACGCCGTCGTCTACGACCCCCTGCGCCAGGAGATCTTCGCCGCGAGCCGCGGCCGCGGCGCCACCCTCAACGACCGCCGCATCCGCGTGCGGCAGGCGCGCGGGCTCGAGGGCGCGCTCCTCGGCACCGGCTTCCCGCCCCGCATCGGCCCGCACCTGGACCGCTATCTCGCCATGTTCCGGACCCTGTTCGAGGACACCGCCGGCATCCGACGCGCGGGCTCCGCGGCGCTCGACCTCGCCTACGTGGCCTGCGGGCGCCTCGACGGCTTCTGGGAGATGGGCCTGAAGCCCTGGGACATGGCCGCCGGCGCCCTGCTGGTCCAGGAGGCCGGGGGCATCGTCACGGACCTGACGGGCGGCGACCGCTACCTCGACACCGGCCACATCCTCGCGGCCGCGCCGCGCGTGCACCGGCCCATGCTGCAGGCGGTGGCGCCGCACGTGCCGCGCGAGGCCGGCACCGGAACCTGACCTCCCGGCACTTTCTGGCAGGCCTCCGGTTATGGTAGGCATAGGGGGTGCCGGCCGCGCCGGCGCCACCGGAGGAAGACCCGTGCGACGGCACCTGCTCACCCTCCTCGTTCCGCCGCTCGCGGTGTGCCGCTTCGGCTGCCCGGGCTGCTGCGCCGCTCCCATCGCCGTCTTCTGGCTCGCGGGCGTCACGGCGCTCGTCTACGCCTTCTTCGGCGGGCCCGCGGGCACCCCGGGGGTCAGCCTCGGCACCCTCGCCCTCGGGGCCGCCCTGTGGCTGGTGGCCGCCGCCTGGGCGCTGCTCACGGTGCGCACCACCGGGGAGGGCTGCGAGGAGCGCGCGCCTGCCGCCGTGTGCCGGGCAACGGGCGCGCACCCGCCGCCGCACCACCACCGGCGCTGAGGCCCCGGGCGCCGGAAGCCCTCAGAGCTGCGCGCCGTCGCCGGTCCGCTCGGCCTTGGGCGCCACGAGGTCCTTGCGGCTGACGCCGAGGGCCAGCGCCGCGGCGCTCGCGACATAGATCGAGGAGTAGGTGCCCACCACCACGCCGACGATGAGGGCGATGGCGAAGCCGCGGATGATCTCGCCCCCCATCGCCAGCAGCGCCGTCAGCACCAGCAGCGTGGTGAGCGAGGTCATGAGGGTGCGGGCGAGCGTCTGGTTGATGGAGGCGTTGACCACCTCCACCGGCGTGCCCTTGCGCACCCGCCGGAAGTTCTCGCGGATGCGGTCGTAGACGACGATGGTGTCGTTGAGCGAGTAGCCGATCACGGCCAGCACCGCCGCCAGCACCGAGAGGTCGAACTCGATGGCGAAGACCGAGAAGAAGCCGAGCGTGACGAGCACGTCGTGCACCAGCGCCGCCACCGAGCCCACGGCGAAGCGCCACTCGAAGCGCAGGGTGACGTAGATCAGGATGCCGATGAGGGCGAAGAGCATCGCCAGCGCGCCCTTCTCGGCGAGCTCCCGGCCCACCTGGGGTCCGACGAACTCCACCCGCCGCAGCTCCACCTCCGGCTCCGCGCGCCGCAGCACCTCGAGCACGCGGGTGCTGACCTCGGCGTCGCTGCGCCCCTCCTGGGGCGCGAGGCGGATCAGCACGTCGCGCGCGGTGCCGAAGTGCTGGACCACGACGTCGCGGAAGGCGGGCTCGGCCGCGAGCGCCTCGCGCACCGCGGCGAGCTCGACCGCCCGCGGATAGCCCACCTCCACCAGCACGCCGCCCGTGAAGTCGATGCCGAACTGGAGCCCCCGCACGGCGAGCGAGGCGAGCGAGACCAGCAGCAGCGCCCCGGAGAGCGCCAGCGCCAGCCGGCGCCGCCCCATGAAGTCGATCCGCGTCCTGCCGCTCAGTATGCTCAGCATGGCCCGCCCTCAGATCGGCAGCGACTTCAGGCGCCGCCCCCCGAAGAGGAGGTTGACCAGCGCGCGCGTGCCCATGATGGCCGTGAACATGGAGGTCAGGATGCCGATGGAGAGCGTCACGGCGAAGCCCTTGATCGGCCCGGTGCCGAGGCTGAAGAGCACGACGGCGGCGATGAGGGTCGTGACGTTGGCGTCGGCGATGGTCGAGAAGGCCTTCTCGTAGCCGGCCTGGATGGCCGCCTGCGGGGTGTTGCCGGCGCGCAGCTCCTCGCGGATGCGCTCGAAGATGAGGACGTTGGCGTCCACCGCCATGCCCACCGTGAGCACGATGCCCGCGATGCCGGGCAGCGTGAGCGTCGCCTGCAGCATGGAGAGGATGGCCACGATCAGCACCAGGTTGACGAAGAGGGCGACGTCGGCGATCAGCCCGAAGGCGCGGTAGTAGACCGCCATGAAGACCAGCACCAGCACGAAGCCGACGATCACCGAGCGCTTGCCCTGCTCGACGTTCTCGCGCCCGAGGCTCGGGCCGACGGTGCGCTCCTCGACGATCTCGATGGGCGCAGCGAGCGCGCCGGCGCGCAGCAGGAGCGCGAGGTTGCGCGCCTCGCGCGTGCTGTCGAGGCCCGTGATCTGGAAGCGCTTGCCGAAGGGCTCGCGGATGCGGGCGACGTTGATCACCTCCTCGACCCGCCGGCGCACCTTCTGCGGCTTGCCGTCGACCACGCGCGTCTCGACCTTGTTCTCGATGTAGACCACGGCCATCAGCCGCCCCACGTTCTCCTTCGTGAAGCGGTGCATGATCTTGCCGCCCGCGCTGTCGAGCGTGATCGACACCATGGGGCTGCCGTCGCGCTGGTCGATGCCCGAGGCGGCGTTGATGATGTGGTCGCCGGTGACGATCACCCGCTTCTTGAGCAGGATGGGCTTGCCGTCGCGCTCGCGGTAGAGGCGCGAGCCGGGCGGCACCCGGCCGGTGCGCACGGCCTCGAGCGGGTCGTGCTCCTCGTCCACCTGCCGGAACTCGAGCGTGGCGGTGGCGCCGAGGATCTCCTTGGCGCGGGCGGTGTCCTGCACGCCCGGAAGCTGCACGACGATGCGGTCCTGGCCCTGCTGCTGGATGACGGGCTCGGCCACGCCGAGCTCGTTGACGCGGTTGCGCAGCGTGGTGATGTTCTGCTCGAGGGCGAGCTTGCGGATCTCGCGCACCTCCTCCTCCGACAGCCGCGCCACGAGCGGGTGGCCCTCGCCCTCCCGCGGCTCGAGCAGCAGGCGCGGGAACTCCCTGCGGATCAGCCGCATCGCGCGCTCGCGCGCCTCGGCGCTGCGGAAGCGCAGCTTGACGGCCTCGCCCTCGCGGGCGATGGTGAGATAGCGCACCTTCTCCGAGCGCAGCAGCGCGCGCAGCTCGTCCACGTAGCGCTCGAGCGCCTGCCGCACCGCCGCCTCCATGTCCACCTCCATGAGGAAGTGGACCCCGCCGCGCAGGTCCAGCCCGAGGTACATGGGCAGCGCGCCGATGGCGCGCAGCCAGGCGGGGGTGGCCGGCGCGAGATGCAGGGCGACCACGTAGCGCTCGCCCAGCCGCCGCGCGAGGAGATCGCGCGCGCGAAGCTGCGTCTCGGTGTCCGGGAGGCGCACCAGGATGCGCTCGCCCTCCAGCGCCACCGACCTGAAGGGCAGGCCCGCCTCCTTCAGCGCCTGCTCGACCTCCTTGCGCACGTGCTCGCCCATGAGCCCGCGCGTGGTCGAGATCTGCAGCGCCGGGTCCTCGCCGTAGAGGTTGGGCAGGGCGTAGACGATCCCGACCGCCAGCGCCGCCAGCAGCAGCAGGTACTTCCAGAGCGGGTAGCGGTTCATGGGCCGCCGCCGCGCGCTCAGGAGAGCGACTTGAGGCTGCCCTTGGGCAGGAGGCCGGTGACGGCCATCTTCTGGAGCTTGACCTCGACGCCGTCGGCGATCTCCAGCGTCACGTAGCTCTCGCCCACCTCGCGAATGCGCCCCGCCAGCCCCCCGCTGGTGACGACCTCGTCACCGGGCTTGAGCTCGCTGACGAGCTTCTTGTGCTCCTTGGCGCGCTTGGCCTGCGGCCGGATCAGCAGGAAGTAGAAGATCACGAACAGCAGGATCAGCGGCAGGAAGCTGAGGAAGGGGTCGGGCTGGGC
>WFOW01000171.1 GCA_015487895.1 Gammaproteobacteria bacterium
CGGCGCCCCGGCGAGCTCGCGCACGGGCACGCGCGGGACCTCCACGTGCAGGTCGATGCGGTCGAGGAGCGGCCCCGAGAGGCGCGCGCGGTAGCGCCGCACCTGGTCCGGCGTGCAGCGGCAGCGCCCGGACGGATCGTCGAGGTGGCCGCAGGGGCAAGGGTTCATGGCGGCGACGAGCTGGAAGCGCGCCGGGAAGACGGCCCGCCGCGCTGCGCGCGCGACCACCACGCGGCCGGACTCGAGCGGCTCGCGCAGGCTCTCCAGCGCGCGGCGGTCGAACTCCGGCAGCTCGTCGAGGAAGAGCACGCCGTTGTGCGCGAGCGAGACCTCGCCCGGGCGCGGGTCCGTGCCGCCGCCGACCAGCGCCGCGGCCGAGGCGCCGTGGTGCGGGGCGCGGAAGGGGCGCCGCCGCCAGCGTGCGGGTGAAGGCCCCTCGCCGGCGAGCGATTCCACCGCCGCCGTCTCGAGCGCCTCCTCCAGCGACATCGGCGGCAGGATCCCCGGCAGGCGGCTGGCCAGCAGCGTCTTGCCGGTGCCGGGCGGGCCCACCATCAGCAGGCCGTGGCCGCCGGCGGCGGCGACCTCGAGCGCCCGGCGCGCGCGCGGCTGGCCGCGCACGTCGGCGAGGTCGGGCTCCGGGCCTGCGGCGGCCTCCGGCGCCGGCGCGCGGGCGCGCGCCAGCGCCGCCCCACCCGCGAGATGCGCCGCCACCTCGGCGAGGTGGCCCGCGCCATAGACCTCGGCGCCCGGAACCAGCGCCGCCTCGGCGGCGCTCGGCGCGGGCAGCACCAGCGGCCTTCCGGCCGCGCGCGCGGCGAGCGCCGCAGCGAGCGCACCGCGCACCGGGCGCAGGGCGCCGTCGAGGGCGAGCTCGCCGAGGAGCTCGCAGCGCGCGGCGGCCTCGCGCGGGACCTGCCCCGAGGCGGCGAGCAGGCCCACGGCCACCGGGAGGTCGAAGCGGCCGCCCTCCTTCGGCAGGTCGGCGGGCGCCAGGTTGACCGTGATGCGGCGCAGGGGGAACTCGAAGCCCGCCTGCGCGAGGGCCGCGCGCACGCGGTCGCGGCTCTCGCGCACCGCGGTCTCCGGCAGCCCCACGAGGGTGAAGGCCGGCAGGCCGCCGCCAAGGTGGACCTCGACCGTGACCTCCGGGGCCTCGATGCCCGCGGCGGCGCGGGTGGGGACGACGGCGTAGCTCATGCGCGCACCTCCCTGTGCCGCGGCGCGGGCGCCGCTCCCGGGCGCCCGCCGCCGCTCAGCCTTTCCCGGATGCCGGCGGCGCGGCGGCCGCGGCCTCGAGCGCCGCCACGCGCCGCTCCAGCGCCTCGAGCCGCGCGCGCGTGCGCGCGAGCACGCGCGCCTGGGCGTCGAACTCCTCGCGGGTGACGAGGTCGAGCCGCGCCAGCGCCGCCCGCAGCGCCGCGTGCAGGTTGCGCTCGAGGTCCTCGCGCAGCGCCTCGGCGCCGGGCGGCGCGAGCCGCGCCAGCCGCCGGGCGAGATCGTCGAGGACGCCGGGGTCGATCATGGGCCGAACCATAGCCGAAAGCGCAAGCGACCGGAAGGCGCGGGCGCGCACAATTGTGGTGCACGCCCGTGCACAGCCGTGCGGCGCCGCACCGCTTTGGGGCGCCGGCCGCACGGCCCGTGACGCAAGCCCTTGTCACGGCAGAAAAGAGGCCGGTGGCACGCCTTCTGCTAAAACCGGGGCACGACCCGGCGCCGGAGGCCGGATCGCAGCCACCCGCACAGCGATAGGGAGGGGAGAGCATGCGCACCATCCGCAAGCGACTGGCACCGACGGCGCTCGCGGCGGCCCTGGCCGCGGCGGCCGGCGGCGCGCAGGCCGAGATCAGCGCCAACGTCGCCGTCACGAGCGACTACGTGTTCCGGGGCGTCTCGCAAACGGACGAGAACCCGGCCATCCAGGGAGGCTTCGACTACAGCCATGACAGCGGCTTCTACGCCGGGGTGTGGGGGTCGAACGTGGACGGAGGCCTCTACAACGGCGCGAGCGCCGAGTTCGATCTCTATTTCGGCTATTCCGGAGAGCTGGGCGGCGTCGGGATCGACATCGGGTTCCTGCGCTACAACTACGCCGGCTCGAGCCCGAGCACCGATTACGACGAGATCTATCTCGGCGTCTCCTATGGTCCGGTGAGCGCCACCTACTACCGGGGCGTGGACGTCGGGAACGACCGTCTCGGCGACTATTTCGACCTTTCGGCCGAGTACGAGTTCGAGGGGGTGGCGACCGTGTCGGCGCATGTCGGCTGGTGGAACGCCGTCAGCGGCGGGCAGGACTATCGCGACTACAAGCTCGCCGTCTCCAAGGAGCTCCTGGGCCTCGGCTTCGAGCTCGCCTATACCGACACCAACATGAACAGCAGCGAGTGCACGGCCTTCGCGGGCTCCACCAAGTGGTGCGACGGGCGTGCCACGCTGACGGTATCCAAGGAGCTTTGAGTTCGGTGGGGCGCGCCCCTGGGCGCGCCGCCGGGAGGTAGAGACGATGAAGCTGGTGATGGCGATCATCAAGCCGTTCAAGCTCGACGACGTGCGCGAGGCGCTGTCGGAGATCGGCGTGCAGGGCCTGACGGTGACCGAGGTCAAGGGCTTCGGCCGCCAGAAGGGCCACACCGAGCTCTATCGCGGCGCCGAGTACGTCGTCGACTTCCTGCCCAAGGTGAAGATCGAGGTGGCGCTCAACGACGACCTCGTCGAGCGCGCCATCGAGGCCATCTGCAAGGCCGCCAACACGGGCAAGATCGGCGACGGCAAGATCTTCGTGTTCAACCTCGAGCAGGCGGTCCGGATCCGCACCGGCGAGACCGGCCCCGATGCGCTCTGAACGCCTGGAGGTGGAAGAGATGGCACGTACGAAGCGGTACGCGGGCGCCGGCGCGCTCGCCCTCGGCGCGCTCGCGCCCTCGCTGGCCCTGGCCGACGAGCTCAACTCCGGCGACACCGCCTGGATGCTCACGGCCACGGCGCTGGTGCTGATGATGACGATCCCGGGCCTGTCGCTGTTCTACGCCGGCATGGTCCGGTCCAAGAACGTGCTCTCGGTGCTGATGCAGTGCTTCGCGATCACGGGGCTGATGACGGTCCTG
>WFOW01000172.1 GCA_015487895.1 Gammaproteobacteria bacterium
CACCATCTCGCCGCGGTTGAAGACGGGGATGGGCTTGTCCTCCAGCATCAGGCGCGTGAACTTGAACAGCGCCATGTCCGGCCGCCCCCAGGGGCCGTACACCGTGAAGAATCGAAGGCCCGTGCACGGCAGCCCGTAGAGGTGGGCGTAGGTGTGGGCCATGAGCTCGTTGGCCTTCTTGGTGGCGGCGTACAGGGAGACGGGGTGGTCGACGTTGTCGTGCTCGGAGAAGGGAAGCCGCGTGTTGGCGCCGTAGACGGAGCTGGACGAGGCGAAGACCAGGTGCCCGACCTCGCCGTGGCGGCAGCCCTCCAGCACGTTGGCGAAGCCGACGAGGTTCGCGTCCACGTAGGCGTGGGGGTTCTCGATGGAGTAGCGCACGCCGGCCTGGGCTGCGAGGTGCATGACGGCGTCGAAGCGGTGCTCGCGGAAGAGGCGCTCCATGCCCCCGCGGTCTGCGACGTCGAGGCGCACGAAGGTGAAGCCGTCGCGGCCTACCAGGCGCGCGAGCCGCGCCTCCTTGAGGGAGACGTCGTAGTAGTCGTTCAGGTTGTCGAGGCCGACGACCTCGTCGCCGCGGTCGAGCAGCCGGTGGGAGAGCGCCGCGCCGATGAAGCCGGCGGCGCCGGTGACGAGAAGCTTCATCTCAGTTCCCAGCCTTCAGTCTTCAGAAATCGGCTTGCGGGCGCAGCGCGGCGTCCGCGGTCGCGGCAAGGTGCCGATCTCACATTGGCAGTGGACGGGCGACGGGTTGCGGAAGGCGGGAAAGACCGAAAGGCGGCGCCCGAAGGGCGCTCCGACCCTCGTCTCCCGATTCTCGTCTCCCGCTTCCGCGCCGTAGGCGGCTCTCTCGCCGCCGGCACGCCCGGCAGCGCCCGGCGCCTATTCTCCGGCCTGCACGTGACGCCACACCGCGCGGGCGTATTCCTCGAAGTCGCCGAGATGCTCGGTGCAGATCCTCGCCACGATTCCCCAGTCGATCCTCTCGTAGGCATGGACAGCGATGTTGCGGAAGCCGACGGCGCGGCGCATCCGGCTCGCCAGATCGCCATCCAGCACGCCTTCTCTCGCCAGCGCCTCGAAGGCCTCGCCCATCGTTCCCGGAACCCCGCTCCTGCCGGCCAGCAGGTGCAGCGCAATGTCGACCGCAACCTGCACCGCTCGCGCGAGATTCATGGCGACGATGTCCTGCAGGTCAGGGTCGTGCTCGAGCGGTTCCGGGTCGCGGGGGCACTTGCTGCGCAGCCGCTCTACGCAATAGCGGAGCTGCTCCAGCTTGGCTGCGATCAGATCCCGATCCACGCTTTTCTCCGCGCGTCGAGGAGCCGGCGTCTCAGCGGCAGGAAATCCTCGACCTCGATCAGGTGCCGCCTCGCGATCGCCGCGAGCAGGGCAGGATCCCGCAGCACCAGCATCCGGCCCGACAGCGCCTCCCCGAGCACCGGCTCGCCCGCCGTCTGCAGATCCACCACATCGACAGGCCGGCCCGTCACCTCCGCTAGGCGCTCGATCAGGCCGAGCTTCTGCTCCGCGGTCATCGGCTGTGGCGCAGCGACGGCGACGTCCACGTCGCTCATGGGCCCAAGGCGGCCCTCCGCCACGGAACCGAACAGCAGCGCGATCGCGAGCCGGGGGGCGTCGTGCGCCTCGAGCGCTTCCCGGATCCGGCCGATCTCCGTTTCCATGTCACGCATTATGGCATGCGCCCCTCGGCCTGACCGGGCCGCGGCCGGGAACCGTGCCCGCTTCGCGGGAGTGCGCGGGAGACGGTTTACGGGTCACGGTGCACAGGCCGCCGTGAACCGTAACCCGTGACCTGTCCCCCGCCTGTGGGAGGGGCTTCCAACCGCGACCGGGAGAGGCTGAGGAATCGCGGCTAGAAGCCGCTTCCACATTGGGATGGCGCACCGGCCCTCGTCTCCCGATACCCGTCTCCCGCCTCTGCGCCACAGGCGCTCGCGGCTGGAAGCCGCTCCCACAGCTGGAAGGCGCTTGCATGCGCGGGTTGCGCTCGCGCCGCTACCGTGCGCCGCGCGTGGCGCGCGCGACCTCCCGGGCGGCGTCGAGGATGCCGGGGGTGCCGCGCCAGACGTCGCCCATCTCCTCGCAGTAGAGCCAGGCCTGGCCCTTGCCCCCCAGGGATATGCCGAAGGCCTCGTCGAGCTCGCGGGGCCGGTGCCGGCGCCGCGCGCACAGCATGGGGATGACATAACGGTTGGAATCGCGGTGCGCCGCCGCAAGGGCCTCCCTGGCGTCTTCGCGGCGCCCGAGCCGCCATAGCGCGAGGGCCTCCCCGAAGCGGGTCTCGACCATGACGTCGTCGCCATATCGGCCGGCCAGGGCGAGCGCCTCGGCGTCGTCCCCTTGCCGGAGGTGCTCGTTGATGAGCGCGAGCCGCACGCCCAGGCTGTCCAGTGGGTCGAGGGCGAGCAGCCGCCGGTAGAGGCCACGGGCCTCGTCCGCGCGGCCCTGCTCACGCCGTCGCTGCGCCAGGCGCATGAGCAGACGCAATGCGGGCCGGTTCTCGTGCCAGCCCCAGGGCAGGCGCGCAGGGCCTTTGTGCGCACGCAGCGCGTGCTCGACGGCTTCGGCCGCGCGCTCCAGCACCGTGTCGTATACGGACTCCGGTACGCCCAGGATGGCACCGATGGGATGCGACTCCACGGCAAGGGCGAGGTCGTCGAGGACGTCGAGGCTGTCGAGCGCCTCCGGGTGGCGCTCCAGGTAGGCGAGCCAGCGCCCGGCCTGGGATGGCTCCCAGATCGCGTCGACGTCCTCGAAAGGCTCGCGCCTGGTTCCAAAGGGCTTGTGCGTTGGAAAGACCTCGCGCCAGCCGCGTGCGCATTCGGCGGCACGCTCGGGCTCGACGAGCACCCGCTCGGGGGGCGGGTCGCCGTCGGGATAGTGGGCCGCGAGCAGCCGCGCCTCCTCTGCCGCGAACTCCTCCTCCAGCTCCTCCAGCTCCTCCAGCTCTTCAAGCTCCTCCGAGCCCCCGGCCTCGAGCTCCCCGAGATCGAATCCCTCGGGGAGCTTGATCCCCATGGCTTCGAGGGCCGCGCGCAGCTCCTCTCCGTCGTCCTCTCCGGCCGTGCCCTCCGCTTCCTCCGGGGAGCCAGGCGGGACGAGCCGCGGCCAGGCGCGAGGCCGCGCCGCGGCCTCGCGCAGCACGGTGTCCAGCCGGCGCAGAGGATCGTCCTCGTCCAGCGCGACGAGGCGCATGCCGCCCGGATCGCGTGCCACCGTCTCGTAGAATCTGCGCAGACCATCGTCCAGCGAGCCGTCGCGCTCCAGCCGGCGCAGCCAGTAGCGGGCGCGGTCGGCGGCCTCGTCGAGGCGCTTCTGGGAGACGAGCAGCGTGACCTCCAGCAGACCCAGACCGGGATGCTCCGGATCGATGCGGCGCGCCTCCTCCCAGTGCTCCCAGGCCGCCTCGAAGCGGCCCTGGTCGGCGGCGATGGTGGCCATCCGGTGGTGGGCGGAGGCCCGCACGTTGGGAGCGCCCGCGGCCATGGCCTTGCGCAGGAGTCCCGTCTTCCTGCCGCGCCAGCCGAGCTCGTCGTACATGTTCCAGAGGACCTCCACGGCGGCCTCGGCCCTCTCGTCGCCGAGCCCCAGCGCCTCGAGGGCGATCTCCGCGAGCGCCGCGGCCTTGCGGGGCTTTCTGTGGACCTCCCCCACACGCTGGGCCGCCGCCACGAGGACCTCCGGGTCGAGCCGCCGGCGCTGCACCGCCTCGCGCACGTGCTCCAGCGGCAGATGCGGCATCAGGGCGATCCAGAGAGGCTCTTTCAGGTGCGGCACCATCTGCTGCATGATGGGCACCAGCGGCGCGCAGCACCGGGCGAAACGATCCCCGGAGCCGCAGGGGCAGGGCGCACGCCGCCCCGGCTTGGGCAGGGCCCCCGCCCGGGCGCGGCTGGCCGGCAACGGAGCCGAGCTCAGGATCGCGCGCGCGAACCAGAACGCGAAGCGTCGCCGCATCTCGGGGTCGACGAAGACCGGGACGTCGATCAGCCCGTCCAGGACGCCTTCCTCGCACAGCGTCCTTTCGAGCTCGGCCGGGTCTCCGCTCCCGAGGAGCGCCGGGGTGAGCATCTCGAGGACGTCGAGCAGGCCCTCGTCCTCGCCGAACGGATCGGCAATTCCGGTCTGCGCCATCTTTACGCTCCTCCGGCCGACGTCCCGAGGTTGCGCCGCGGCGTGCCGTACGCATCGAGCGCTTCCCGGATCCGGCCGATCTCCGTTTCCATGTCACGCATTATGGCATGCGCCTCTCAGGCTGACCGGGCCACGGCTGGAAGCTGCGCCCGCTTCGCGGGAGTGCACGGGAGGCGGGGTGCGGGAGACGGGAAAGACCAAACGGCTGCGCCCGAAGGGCGCGCCACCCCTCGCCTCCCGACCCTCGTCTCTCGCCTCTGCGCCGCAGGCGGTCGCGGCTGAAAGCCGCGCCCGCTTCGCGGGAGTGCACGGGAGGCGGGGTG
>WFOW01000173.1 GCA_015487895.1 Gammaproteobacteria bacterium
AGCATAGACCATGCGCGCCGGGGCCGGGAGGACCGCCCGCCCGGCGGCCGCCGAGGTGCGCGGCGAGCAGCCGCACGCCCTCGACCAGCCGCGGGCCCGGACGGGCGATGAGCGCCGCCGGCAAGCGGATCCAGCGCGCCCGGCCGAGGCCCGCGGCCGCCGGGACGTCCGCCGGGCGCACGCTGTCGGGCGCCACCACGACCGGCGGCCGGCGCGCGGCCACGGCCTCGGGGTCGAGGCGCGCCACGTCCGTGCCGAGCCCGCCGAACAGGGGCCGGCCGCCGGCGAGGCGGACGGCGTCGGCCATGAAGGTCCGCGGCCCCACGGTGAGGAGCGGGCGCGCCGAGACCAGCACCAGCACCGGCACCGGCCGCGCCGGCCGCCGCGCCGCCAGGCGGGCGAGCGCCGCGCGCAGGCGCGCCGCCGCGCGCCGCCCGCCTTCCGCGCAGCCGACGAGGCGCCCCACGCCCTCGAGCTCGCGCGCGACGTCGGCCACGCGCCGCGGGGCGCTCAGGTACACGGCCACCCCGAGCGCCTCGAGGCGCGCGCGCTGGCGCGGACGGAGCCCGCTCGCCCAGGCCACCGCGAGCTCCGCGCGCAGCGCCACGATGCGCTCGAGGTCCACGCGGAAGGCGTCGCCCACCCGCGGCAGGCGCCGGGCCGCGGGCGGGTGGTCGCTCCAGGCGCTCACCCCGACCACGCGCGCGCCGCAGCCGGTGGCGAAGACGAGCTCGGTGGCGTGGGGGGCGAGCGTGACGACGCGGCGGGCGGGCTGCGGCAGCCGCACCGCCCGGCCGAGGCCGTCGGTCGCCTCGACCCCGGCGGCGACCGCGGCGCCCGCCCCGCCGGCGGCCAGCGCCAGGGCGAGGAGCGCCGCGGCCGGCGCGCTCAGGCGGCGCACGGCTCCAGCCCGTGCCAGAGCAGGCAGGGGCCGCGGTCGGGGTCCAGGCGCAGGCGCGTGAGCGCCGCGTAGCCGGCCATGACCCGGAAGGTGGCGGCCGGCGGCATGCCGAGCACGATGCCGAGCACGGCCCGGATGACCCCGGCGTGGGTGACCACGAGCACCGGCCCGCCGCCGTCGCGCGCCTCGGCCGCGGCCTCCGCCCAGGCCGCGCCCACGCGCGCGAGGAAGGCCTCCAGCGGCTCGGCGCCCGGGGGGCGGTGGCGCAGCGGATCGCGCCGGAAGGCGGCGAGCGCCTCCGGGAAACGCGCCGCCACCTCGGCGTGCGTCAGGCCCTCCCAGGCGCCGTAGCCCAGCTCCTCCAGGCGCGGGTCGATGCGCAGGGCGGTGCCGGTCTCGGCGGCGAGCGCCTCGGCGAAGGCCCGGCAGCGCGCGAGCGGGGAGCTGACGATCCGCGCCCATGGCCCGTGGGCGGCGGCCTGGGCCCGCATCTGCGCCCAGCCGCGCTCGCTCAGGGGATCGTCGGTGCGGCCGCGGTAGCGGCGCCCGCCCACGGGCTCGCCGTGGCGCAGGAGGTCGACCACCGGCCCCCGCTCCGCCGGCACCGGCGCGCCTCTCAGGCCGCGAGCCCCGCGAGCGTGAGCACGGCGATCAGGGTCACCCAGACGATCACCGTGCGCCAGACGAGGCCGAGGGCCGCGTCCACGGCCTCGGCCCCGTCCTCGGGCTCGAGGTCGAGCGCGGCCGCGCCGGCCTCGGCGAGGCGCGCGAGGTCGCCCGGCAGGTCCCCGCCGCGGCGCTCGCGCCAGGCGTGGACTGTCTCCTCGAAGTCGCCCGTGAGCGCGTACCCCGCGAGCGTGAGCCGCACTGGCACCCAGTCGAGGATCTCGCGCAGCGTCACCGCCGCCTCGTGCATGCCGCCGCCCCACTCGCGCGCGGCCTCCGCGAGCAATACGGCGAGCCGGTAGAGCAGCGCGCCGGCCGGCCCCAGCAGCGCGAACCAGAAGAGCACCCCGAAGACGCGCGTGACGGCCTCGGCGGTCACGGCCCGCGCTGCCGCGACGGGCCACCGCTCGGGCGGCTCTTCCGGCGCCCGCCCCGCGAGGGTCTCAAGCGCCGCGCGCGCGCGCTCGGTCTCGCCCGCCTCCCAGGCCGCGGCGAAGCGCCGCGCCTCGGCGTCGAGGTCGTGCGGGCCGAGGCAGTAGAGCAGCGCGAGGACGCCGAGGGCGAGCCCCCCGAGCCCCCACAGCAGCCCGCCGAGGGCGAGCTGCGCGAGCGCGAGCGCCGCCACCGGCGGGGCGAGCACCGCCAGGACGCCGGCGGGCCCGTCCCACACGCCGCCGCCGAGGCGCGCGCGCCACCAGCCGAGGTAGGCGGCGAACCAGCGCGGCTCGCGCAGGCGCTCCAGGTGGGCGAGGAGGCGCTCGAGCACGAGCGCGGCGATGACGGCGAGCAGCGTCATGGCGGCACAGTTTCGGGGCTCGCCCCGAGCCGCGCAAGCGCGGCCCCGAGCCGCGCCCAGTCGAAGGCCGGCCCCGGATCGGTCTTGCGTCCCGGCGCCACGTGGCAGTGGCCGACGACGCGCCGCGGCGTGATGGCCGGGTAGGCACGCATGAGGGCGGCGAGGAGCGCGGCGAGCGTCTCGTACTGGCGCGGCGCGTAGGGCACGTCGTCGGCGCCCTCGAGCTCGACGCCGACGGCGTAGTCGTTGCACCGCGGCCGGCCCTCCAGGCTCGAGACGCCGGCGTGCCAGGCGCGCTCCGTGAAGGGCACGTACTGCGTGAGGCTGCCGTCGCGCCGCACCAGCACGTGGGCCGAGACCCGCAGCCCCGCGAGATCGCGGAAGCTCGGATGCGCCGCGGGGTCGAGCGTGCCGGCGAAGAGCGCGTCGATCCACGGGCCGCCGAAGCGGCCCGGCGGCAGGCTGATGCCGTGGACGATCACGGCGTCGATCACGGCGCCCGGCGGGCGCGCGTCGCGGTGCGGCGAGGGCACGCGCCGCACGCCGGCGAGCCAGCCGTCGGCGCCCACGGCGAGCCGCCGCACGCCCGCGTCCCCGTGCCCGTCCATGGCACACAACCCTAACCCAGCCGCAGGGTGCGGGCGAGCCGCGTGCGGGGCGCGGCGGCGCGCACTACAATGCCCGCTCATCCCACACCGGGCACAGGGAGCCGGGAGCCCTGAAAGATTCGATTTTCAGGGCTTCCCCGCGGCCAGGGACGGCCGCGGGACGGTCCATGCACATGGAAGTGCATGACGATACCGGGAAAACCGAAATGGTCGCGAAGCGCTTTAGCGCCGATCGATCCGCGCAGCGGATCGATCAGAGTTTTCGAGCCGGGATGAAAGGAGCGCTGCTCGCGCTGGCCCTCGCCGCGCTCGCCGCCCCGCCGCTCGCGGCCCAGGAGGCCGCCGGCGGCGCCGGCGAGGTGCGCTACGTGACCGACCGCCTCTCCATCACCCTGCGCGCCGGGAAGGGCACGGGCTTCCGCATCCTGCGCATGCTCCCCAGCGGCGCGCGCGTGACCGTGCTCGAGACCGATCCCGAGAGCGGCTGGTCGCGCGTGCGCCTCGAGAGCGGCCTCGAGGGCTGGGTGCTGACGCGCTACCTGATGCGCGAGCCCTCGGCGCGCGAGCGGCTCGCGCGCGCCGAGGCGCAGGCCGCGAAGGCGCGCGAGCGCGCCGCCGCGCTGGAGGCCGAGGTGCGCAGGCTGAAGGCCGAGCGCGACGCGGCGCGCCGCGAGGCCGCCGCCCAGCGCGCCCGCGCCGAGAAGGCCGAGCGCGAGCTCGCGCGCATCCGCAGGCTCTCGGCCGAGTCGCTGCGGCTCGCCGAGTCCCACGAGCGCATGCGCCGCCAGGTGCTCGACCTCGAGCGCGAGCTGCGGCTCGCGCGCGAGGAGAACGACGCCCTGCGCGACCGCACCGCGCGCGACTGGTTCATGGCCGGCGCCGGCGTGCTCCTCGCCGGGATCGTGGTCGGGCTGGTGCTGCCGCGCATCCGCTGGCGCCGCCGCTCCTCCTGGGACAGCTTCTGACCGGAGGTCAGGGGCCGGACGTCGGCTGCCGCAGGTCTCCTACCGGACCACGCGCACGGCGCCGCGGGCGGCGGAGGTGGCGAAGGCCGCATAGGCGCGCAGGGCCTCCGAGACCTCGCGCGCGCGCGCCGCAGGCCGCCAGGCCTTCTCGCCGCGCGCCTCCATCGCCGCGCGCCGGCGCGCGAGCTCGTCCTCGTCCACCAGCAGCTCGATGGAGCGGTGCGGGATGTCGATGCGGATGCGGTCGCCCTCCTCGACGAGGGCGATGTTGCCGCCCTCGGCGGCCTCGGGCGAGACGTGGCCGATGGACAGCCCCGAGGTCCCGCCCGAGAAGCGCCCGTCCGTGACGAGGGCGCACACCTTCCCGAGCCCCTTGGACTTGAGGTAGCTCGTGGGGTAGAGCATCTCCTGCATCCCGGGGCCGCCGCGCGGGCCCTCGTAGCGGATGATCACGACGTCGCCGGGGCGGATGCGGTCGCCGAGGATGGCCTCCACCGCCTCCTCCTGGCTCTCGAAGATGCGCGCCGGGCCCTCGAAGACCAGGATCGAGGGATCCACGCCCGCGGTCTTGACGATGCAGCCGTCGGGGGCGAGGTTGCCGTAGAGCACGGCGAGCCCGCCGTCGCGGCTGTAGGCGTGCTCGACGTCGCGGATGCAGCCGCGCGCGCGGTCGAGGTCGAGCTCGGGCCAGCGCGCGTCCTGGCTGAAGGCCACCTGCGTCGGCACGCCGCCCGGCGCGGCGAGGTAGCGCATGCGCGCCTCCTCGGCCCCGGACCGCACCACGTCCCAGCGGTCGAGGGCCTCGCCCAGCGTGCGGCTGTGCACGGTGGGGACCTCGCGGTGGACGAGCCCGGCGCGGTCGAGCTCGCCGAGGATGCCGATGACGCCGCCCGCGCGGTGCACGTCCTCGATGTGGTAGTCCTGCGTCGCAGGCGCTACCTTGCACAGGTGCGGCACCTTGCGCGAGAGGCGGTCGATGTCGGCCATGGTGAAGTCCACACCCGCCTCGTGCGCCGCGGCGAGCAGGTGCAGCACCGTGTTGGTCGAGCCGCCCATGGCGATGTCGAGGCTCATGGCGTTCTCGAAGGCCTCGAAGGTGGCGATGCCGCGCGGCAGCGCCGTCGGGTCCTCATCCTCGTACCAGCGGCGCGTGAGCTCGACGATCAGGCGCCCTGCCTCCTCGAACAGGCGCCGGCGGTCGGCGTGGGTGGCGAGCAGCGTGCCGTTGCCGGGCAGCGCCAGCCCCAGGGCCTCGAGCAGGCAGTTCATCGAGTTGGCCGTGAACATGCCCGAGCAGGAGCCGCAGGTGGGGCAGGCCGAGCGCTCGTAGCGCGCCACCTCCTCGTCGCTCGCCTCGGGGTCGGCGGCGATCACCATGGCGTCGACGAGGTCGAGGTGCAGCTCGCCGCCCTCGCCGCGCCGCACCTTGCCCGCCTCCATGGGCCCGCCCGAGACGAACACCGTCGGGATGTTGAGCCGCAGCGCCGCCATCAGCATCCCCGGGGTGATCTTGTCGCAGTTGGAGATGCACACCAGCGCGTCGGCGCAGTGGGCGTTGACCATGTACTCGACGCTGTCGGCGATGAGGTCGCGCGAGGGCAGCGAGTAGAGCATGCCCCCGTGGCCCATGGCGATGCCGTCGTCGATGGCGATGGTGTGGAACTCGCGCGGCACGCCGCCGGCCCTGCGCACCTCCTCGGCGACGATGCGGCCCACGTCGCGCAGGTGCACGTGCCCCGGCACGAACTCCGTGAAGGAGTTGGCGATGGCGACGATGGGCTTGTCGAAGTCCTCGTCGCGCAGGCCCGTGGCGCGCCACAGGGCGCGCGCGCCGGCCATGTTGCGGCCGCGGGTGGTGGTCCAGGAGCGGTAGGCGGGCATCTCGGCCTCCCCGGCGCTGCGTAGAAAAAGCTTGGAAACTCTGATCAATCCGCTACGCGGATTGATCAGCGCTAAGGTGCTTCGCGGCCGTTTCGATTTTTCCCTGTGTCGCCATGCACGTCCTTGTGTATGGGCCGGCGCGATCCATTGTAACCTCCGGGAGGCGCGCGGCAGGCCATGCACCCGCCGCGTGCAGGGTTTTGCCTCCCACGTCCGCACGGGAGCCGCACCGCCGTGAGCCGACGCATCCCACCGCTGCGCGAGATGCTCGCCGGGCTGGTCGCCATCCCCTCGGTGAGCTCGCCCGACCCCGCGCTCGACCAGCCCAACGAGGCGGTGGTGGCGCGCCTGGCCGAGTGGCTGGAGGCGCTCGGCTTCGCCGTCGAGGTGCTGCCGGTGCCGGGCCGGCCCGGCAAGGCCAACCTGGTCGCCACCCTGGGGCGCGGGCCCGGCGGGCTGGTGCTCGCCGGCCACACCGACACGGTGCCCTTCGACGCCGGGCGCTGGTCGAGCGACCCCCTCCGCCTCACCGAGCGCGAAGGGCGCCTCCACGGGCTCGGCACCGCGGACATGAAGGGCTTCTTCCCGCTGGTGCTCGAGGTCGCGGCCGAGCTCGAGGCGCGGCGCTTGCGCGCGCCGCTGGTGGTGCTCGCCACCGCCGACGAGGAGAGCACCATGTCGGGCGCGCGCGCCCTGGCCGAGTCCGGACGCCCGCTCGGGCGGCATGCCGTCATCGGCGAGCCCACGGGACTCAGGCCCGTGCGCGCCCACAAGGGCATCCTCATGGAGCGCCTGCGGCTGGTGGGCCGCCCCGGCCACTCGAGCGACCCGGCGCTCGGCGACAGCGCGCTGGAGGGGATGCACGAGCTGCTGGGCGCGCTGCTGGCCTGGCGCGCGGAGCTCCAGCGGCGGCACCGCGATCCCGCCTTCGCGGTGCCCTTCCCCACGCTCAACCCCGGCGCCATCCGCGGCGGCGACAGCCCCAACCGCATCTGCGGCGAGTGTGCCCTCGACCTCGACCTGCGCATGCTGCCCGGCATG
The DNA here is from genome assembly GCA_015487895.1 of Gammaproteobacteria bacterium. Taxonomy (GTDB): domain Bacteria; phylum Pseudomonadota; class Gammaproteobacteria; order S144-34; family S144-34; genus S144-34. The sequence continues at coordinate 6,859 of WFOW01000173.1, forward strand.
GACCCGCAGGCGCTGCGCGCGCGCCTGCGCGCCCTCGCCGGCGAGGTGGCCACGCGCCGCGGGCTCGCGCTCGAGTGCGAGGCGCTGTTCGAGGGCGTGGGCGCGCTGGCCACGCCCGCCGAGGCCGCGGTCGTGCGGGCGGCGGAGTCGCTCACGGGGCATGCGGCCGAGGCGGTCGCCTTCGCCACCGAGGCGCCCTTCCTCGCGCGCCTCGGCTGCGAGACCGTGGTCCTCGGCCCCGGGGACATCGCCCAGGCCCACCAGCCGGACGAGTTCCTCGCCCTGGACCGCATCGGGCCCATGCTGCGCATCCTCCGCGGCCTGGTGCGGCGGTTCTGCCTGGAGGAGTGAACGCGAGACGAGGAACGGGCTGCGGGCGAGATCGGGGACCCGAAGGGGCGCGCGCGAAGCGCGCACCACCACTCGCCTCCCGACCCCCGACTCCCGCCTCCAGGTGTGCCCGCACGGGCGCGGCTCTGCTAATGTGGGGCGCCGGGGAGTTGCCGCACGCATGAGCGAACGCCTCACAGCCGCCGACGCGCAGCGCTTCGTCGCCTGGTTCCGCGCCGCCTCGCCCTACGTGCACACCCACCGCGGGCGCACCTTCGTCGTGCACCTCGACGGGGCGGCCGTCGAGGACCCGGCCTTCCCGGCGCTGGTCCACGACCTGGCGCTGGTGCATGCGCTGGGCGTGCGGCTGGTGCTCGTCCACGGCGCGCGCCCCCAGATCGACCGCTGCCTCGCCGAGCGCGGGCTCGCGCCGCGCTACGCGCAGGGGCTGCGCGTGACCGACGCCGCGGCCCTGCCCTGCGTGGAGGCGGCGGCGGGGGCGGTGCGGGTGCGCATCGAGGCGCTGCTGTCCATGGGGCTCCCGAACACGCCCATGGCGGGCGCGCGCCTGCGCGTGGTCTCCGGCAACTTCGTGACGGCGCGCCCCGTCGGCGTGCGCGAGGGCGTGGACTTCGGCCACACGGGCGAGGTGCGGCGCATCGACGTCGCCGGCATCCGGCGCCAGCTCGACGAGGGCGCCATCGTCCTTCTCGGCCCCATCGGGCACTCGCCCACGGGCGAGGTCTTCAACCTGAGCGCCGAGGCGGTGGCGACGCAGGCCGCGCTCCGCCTGCGCGCCGACAAGCTCATCTTCCTGGTGGAGGGGGCGGGGCTCGCGCGCGGGCGCCGCGGCCCGCGCGAGCTCACCACCGCCGAGGCCGAGCGGCGGCTCGCGCGCGGGCGCCTGCCCGAGGGCCTGGCGCGCGTGCTTGCCGACGCCGTGGCCGCCTGCCGCGGCGGGGTGCCGCGCGCCCACATCGTGGGCCGCGCCCGCGACGGGGCGCTGCTGCTCGAGCTCTACACCCGCGACGGCGCCGGCACCCTGGTGAGCGCCGAGGGCTTCGAGGAGCTGCGCGAGGCGCGCATCGAGGACCTGCCGGGCATCCGCGCCCTCGTCGCGCCGCTCGAGCGCCAGGGGGTGCTGGTGCCGCGCCCGCCGGAGCGGCTCGAGGCCGAGGTGGGACGCTTCGCCGTCCTCGAGCGCGACGGCATGATCGTCGGCACCGCCGCGGTGTACCCTTTCCCGGAGGAGGGCGTGGCCGAGCTCGGCTGCCTCGCCGTGCATCCGGACTACCGCGGCGAGGGCCGTGGCGATGCGCTCCTGCGCGAGGCCGAGCGGCGCGCGCGCGCCGAGGGCGCCCGGCGGCTGTTCGTGCTCACGACGCGCGCGGTGCACTGGTTCCGCGAGCGCGGCTTCGAGCCCGCGGACGTGCGCGACCTGCCGGTGCGCCGGCGCGCGCTCTACAACTGGCAGCGCCGCTCGAAGGTGCTGGTCAAGACGCTCGCATGAGGACGCGTCCCGCAACCCGCGCCGCGCTCGCGCTGGCCGCCGCCCTCGCCGCGGCGCCCGGTGCGGCCGCCGGGGCCTGCCCGCCGGAGCTCCGCGCGCAGGCGGCGGTGACCGCCGCGCGCGTCGAGGCCGCCTGGCGCGCGGGGCGGCCGCTGCGTTTTCTCGCCGCGCGCGAATGGCGCGAGGCGCGCTGCGTGCGCGCCGCCCTTGTCGCGCGGCTCGCCCGCCGCCTCGGCCCCGTGGCCGGCTACAAGGCGGCGCTCACCACGCGGGCCCTGCAGGCGCGCTTCGGCACGGACCGGCCCGTGCTCGGCGTGCTGCTCGCGGGGATGCTGCGCGCGGGCCCGCGGGCAATGGTGCCGCTCCACACCACCGCCCGCACCCTGTTCGAGCCCGACCTCATGGTGCGGGTGGGCGATGCCGCGGCGCTCGAGGCGGCGCGCACGCCCCTCGAGGCCGCCCTCGCCCTCGACGCGCTCGTGCCCTTCGTGGAGCTCCCGGAGGTGCTCTACGCCCACGGCCTCCGCCCCACGGCCGCCGCCATCGCCGCCATCAACGCCGGGGCCGCCCTGGGCCTGACGGGCCCCGCCGTGCCGCTGGCCGGCGGCGCGCCCGAGCGCATCGCGCGCATCCGGGGCGTGCGCGTGCGCCTGCACGGCGGCACCCCGCGCAGGCTGCTCGCCGAGGGCTCGGCGCGCGCCCTGGGCGACCCGCTCGGCGTGGTGCTGTGGCTGCGCGATGCGCTCGCGGCCGAGGGCCTGCGCCCGCGCCGCGGCGACCTGCTCTCGCTCGGCAGCCTCCTCCCGCCGCGGCCCGCGCGGCCCGGGCGCGTGCTCGAGGCGCGCTACGAGATCCCGGGCGCGCCGCCCGCGGCCCTCGAGGTCGCCTTCCGGCCGTAACCCGCCTCCTGTCCCCTGCCTCCGTCACACGGCACCAGCGCCGGCGGCGGACGGTGCGGCGGATAGAGCGGTTCGAGCCGCCAGCGGGGGCCCTTCCCGTCGACCGGCATCTCCTTCAGCAGGCGGACGACCGGTGGC
>WFOW01000174.1 GCA_015487895.1 Gammaproteobacteria bacterium
AGGAAGTACTGGTTGATGGCGGTGAGCTCGAGCGTGAGCTGGCGGTTGAGCACCTCGATGACGGCGGGATCGGCCTTCATGGGGCGTGCGCTCCTCGTCTGCCGGAAGGGTCGGGGCTAAGCTTGAGGGCGCGGCTCCGCCGAGGCAAGAGGGGCCCGCGGGGCGTGGCGCGCTCAGGCCGCCGCGGGGGCCGTGAGCGGCGCCGCGGGTCCGGCGGGCGCCCCGCGCACGGCCTCGGCGAGGACGGCGCGCGCGCAGGGGACGCAGCGCCCGCAGCAGGTGCCGAGGCCGGTCTCGCGGCGCAGGTCGGCCAGGGAGCGGACGCGGCCCTCCGCCGCCAGGGCGCGGATGCGGCGGTCGCTCACGGCCTTGCAGACGCACACGTACACGGCATCGCCTCCTCTTGGAGACGATTCAAACCGAAATGAGAACGAATGTCAATCGCGTTCGCGCGGCTCCAGGGCGAGGACGTGCTCGGCGAGCGCCGTGAGCCCCCGCTCGCGCAGGTTGGGGCTCTCGGCGAGGGCGTCGACGGTCGCGAGCGGGCGCACATGCCAGTGCCGGCCGTAGAGCCGCTCGACCTCGGCCGGCGGCACCGAGAAGGGCGGGCCCTCCATCTCCCCCTCGGGGTACTCCATGGTGACCAGCAGGATGCGGGCGCGCGGGGCGAGGCGCGCGAGATGCGCCACGTAGCGCGGGCGCAGGGCCGCGGGCAGCGCCACGAGCGCGGCCCGGTCGTAGACCGCCGCCACGGGCCCGAGGTCCCCGGGCTCGAGGGCGAAGTAGTCGCCGAGCAGCAGCGTGACCCCGCCCGCGGCGTGGCGCTCGTGGGCGCGGCCGCGGCGCACCGCCGGCTCCAGGCCGTGCTCGGCGAAGAAGTCGCGCACCGCGACCGGGCTGAGCTCGACGCCCACCACCGGGTGGCCGCGGCCGGCGAGCCAGGCCATGTCGCGGCTCTTGCCGCACAGGGGCACGAAGACCGCCCCGCCCTCCGGGACGCCGAGGGCGTCCCAGTGGGCGACGAGCAGCGGGTTGACCTCCTCGCGGTGGAAGCCGGTCTGTCCGGCCTCCCAGCGAGCGAGCCAGAACTCGGGTTCCATCGCGGCCCTCCCTTCCGTCCGTCCCGCCGCGCAAGGCTACACGACGGCGCCGCCCTACAATAGGTGGCCCTGAAAGGTGTGGCTTTCAGGGCCACCTCCGCGGCCAGGGACGGCCGCGGAACGGCGCACGCACAAGGAAGTGCGTGACCACACGCGGGAAATCGAAATGGGCGCGAAGCACCTCAGCGCTGACCGATCCGCCGCACGGATCGGTCAGTGTCTCCCGGCCGGCGTGGAGCTCGTCGACACCCACTGCCACCTGGACGTGGAGGACTTCGACGCCGACCGCCGGGCGGTGATCGCGCGCGCGCGCGCCGCGGGCGTGACGTGCATGGTGGTGCCCGCCATCGGGCGCTGGAACTGGGAGGCGGTGCTCGCGCTGTGCGCGCGCGAGCCGGGCCTGCACCCGGCCCTCGGCCTGCATCCCGTCTACGCGGACCGCCACGCCGACGACGACGTCGCCGCGCTCGAGCGGGCGCTGGCCGAGCGCCGCCCGCTCGCCGTGGGCGAGATCGGCCTCGACTTCTACATCCGCGACGCCGACCGCGCGCGCCAGCGGCGCCTCTTCGAGGCGCAGCTCGCCTGCGCCCGCGACGCGGGGCTGCCCGTGATCCTGCACGTGCGCAAGGCGCATGATGCCGTCCTCGCCCTCCTGCGCCGCATCCGCGTGCGCGGCGGGATCGCCCACGCCTTCAACGGGAGCCTGGACCAGGCCCGGCGCTACCTGGACCTCGGCTTCCGCCTCGGCTTCGGCGGCATGGTGGCCTACGAGCGCTCGCGCAGGCTGCGGGCGCTCGCCGCCGCGCTCCCGGCCGAAGCCATCGTCCTCGAGACCGACGCGCCGGACCTGGCGGGCCCGCGCCACCGCGGCGAGCGCAACAGCCCCGAATACCTGCCGGAGTACCTCGAGGCGCTCGCGCAGGTGCGCGGCGAGGCGCCCGCCGACCTCGCCGCCCGCACCACCGCCAACGCCCGCGAGGCCCTCGGCCTCCCGTGAGCCGCGCGCTGCCCCCCTGGCTTCCGTTCGGGCGTGGTGCTAGCTTCCGTGGGTCAGAGCCGCACCTGCGGTCCGAACACGGCACGGCGTGGAGACGCGGCCATGGAGGGCACGAAGGCGCTCGGGCTCATCAGGCGATGCCTGCGCAGGGGACGGGTGCTGTGGGTCCATCATGCGCACATGCGCGTGGCGCAGCGGGGGCTGCGGCGGGCAGAGATACTGGAGAGTGTGGACACCTACGAGGTGCTCGAGCTGCGGCCGCCGGCCCCCGGCTCGCGCTATCTTCCGGCGGCGCTGGTCCGGGCGGAGATCCGCGGCGAGGTGATCCATGTGGTGTTCGCGCTGGACGAGGAAGGGGACAACGTGCGGGTGGTGACCGCATACCGTCCGGATCCGGCCCTGTGGGACCGCAGCTTCCGACGGAGGAAGACCCGATGAGATGCCATGTCTGCGGCGGCCCGCTCGAGCGGACGGTGACGGACCTGCCCTTCAAGCTGGGTGCGCACCGGACGGTCATCGTGCGCGATCTGCCGGCGCTCGTGTGCGGGCAGTGCGGCGAGCACGTCCTGGAGGACGAGGTCATGGCGCGCGTGGAAGCCTTGCTGGATGGGCTCGGGGACGGGGCCGAGCTCGAGGTGATCCGCTACGCGGCATGAGCGGGCGGGGGCACGGCCTTCGCCACGAGGA
>WFOW01000175.1 GCA_015487895.1 Gammaproteobacteria bacterium
CGGCGAGCAGGGCGTAGCCGCGCGCCTCGATGCGGGCGATGCCCTCGAGCATCCCGTGCAGGAAGCGCGCGTCGTCGTCCGGGCGGGGTTCCAGGCGCGGCTGCAGGTTGGGGTCGGCGACGGGAAAGCGCTCGCCCGGGGCGGAGAGCGGATAGTAGTCGAGGCCGCTGGGCCGCTCGGGGTCGATGCGGGCCGTGAGCGCCTCGAGCGTCTCGGGGTCGAAGAGGCGCGCCAGCACCGCGCCGCCCGCGTTGGAGGCCCCGCCCGCGAGCCACAGCCCGCCCACGCGATGGCTGTAGACCCCGTGCGGCGGCGAGGAGACCGGGCGCGGCGAGAGGAGCTTGAGGGCGAGCGTGCTGCCGAGGCTGGTCACGGCGTCGCCCGGCCGCGCGGCCGGGGTGGCGAGGAAGCCCGCGACGCCGTCGGTGGTGCCCGCGTGGACCACGGCTTCCGGCGGCAGGCCGAGCGCCGCGGCGGCTTCCGCATCGAGCCGGCCGAGCGGCGCGCCGGGCGGGACCACGCGCGGGAGCAGCCGGCGCGGGACGCCCAGCGCGTCGAGCCACGCCGGCCATTCGCGCCGCACCGGGTCCCAGCCGAGCTTGAGGGCGTTGTTCCCGTCGGCCACCCCCCAGCGGCCCGTGAGGCGGCCCGCGATCCAGTCCGCCGGGTGCAGGGCGTGGGCCGTCCCGGGCGGAAGGCCCGCGGCGATCCGCGCAAGCAGCTTGGCGAGGCTGGAGCCCGCCCCGTGGGCGCCGGAGCCCGGCGGCGCGACGCGGGCGATGCGCCGCGCCGCTTCGGCGCCGCGGCGGTCGTCGTAGAGCCAGGCGGGGCCGAGGGGCGTGCCCGCGCGGTCGGCGAGCAGCAGGGTGCCCGAGGTGCCGTCCACGGCGATGCGGGCGACGGCGCGCCGCACGCCTTCCGGCAAGGCACGCACGGCCCCCGCGAGGGCTTCCCACCAGTCCTCGGGCGCCTGCTCACTCGCCGCGCCCTCGCGGCGCGGCGGCGGCAGCGCGCGCTCCGCCTGCGCGGCCACGGCGTCGGGCCGCGGGTCCCAGGCCAGGACGCGGCAGCCGGAGGTGCCGAGGTCGATGCCGAGGGCGAGGCCGCCGCTCACGGCAGCCGCACGACCTCGGGCGGCTCCCAGCCGGGTGCGCGGTGCTCGGCGACGACCGTGGTGTAGATGCCGCCGCGCACGTTGAACTCGGCGGTCAGGCGCATGAAGCGCGGCGCGCAGGCGCGCACCAGGTCGTCGAGGATGCGGTTGGTGACGTCCTCGTGGAAGTGCCCCTCCTCGCGGTAGGACCAGACGTAGAGCTTGAGCGACTTGAGCTCGACGCAGCGCCGGTCCGGCACGTACTCGAGGTGGAGGGTGGCGAAGTCGGGCTGGCCCGTGCGCGGGCACAGGCAGGTGAACTCCGGGATCCGGATGCGGATCGTGTAGTCGCGCTCCGGATGGGGGTTGTCGAAGGTCTCGAGCTGCTTGCTGGGCCGGGTCGGCATCGGGAGGCTCCGCCGCCGCGCGGGGCACAGGGCGGCAGGATGTAGGATAGCCGTCCGGGAGGCGTCGGGGAACCGCAAGATCTAGTGGCCTGCGCATATTAGGAGCGCCTCATATGGTGTCCGCCCGTCGGCGCGGCCTTGTGCCGGCGGAGAGCGGGCGCTATCTTTCGCGACCATGCGCCTGAAGAAGATCCGGCTTGCGGGGTTCAAGTCCTTCGTGGACCCCACCACCATCCAGCTCCCGAGCCAGCTCGTCGGGATCGTGGGCCCCAACGGCTGCGGCAAGTCGAACGTGATCGATGCCGTGCGCTGGGTGATGGGCGAGACCTCCGCCAGGCACCTGCGCGGCGACGCCATGGCCGACGTCATCTTCTCGGGCTCGAGCGCGCGCAAGCCGGTCGCCCAGGCCTCGGTGGAGCTCGTCTTCGACAACAGCGAGGGCCGGCTCGGCGGCCCCTACGCCAAGTATGCCGAGATCTCGGTGCGGCGGGTGGTGAGCCGTGACGGCCAGTCGCAGTACTTCCTCAACGGCACGCGCTGCCGGCGGCGCGACGTGGTCGACGTCTTCCTCGGCACCGGCCTCGGCCCGCGCAGCTACGCCATCATCGAGCAGGGCATGATCGGCCAGCTCGTCGAGGCCAAGCCCGAGGAGCTGCGCGTCTTTGTCGAGGAGGCGGCCGGCATCTCCAAGTACAAGGAGCGCCGGCGCGAGACCGAGAACCGCATCCGACACACGCGCGAGAACCTCGAGCGGCTCAACGACCTGCGCGAGGAGGTGGAGAAGCAGCTCCAGAAGCTGCAGCGCCAGGCGCGCACCGCCGAGCGCTACCGCGAGCTCAGGGCCGAGGCCGAGCGTGTGGGCGCGGAGCTCCTCGCGCTGCGCCTGCGCGCGCTCGAGGCCGAGCACGCGCAGGCCGCCGCACGCGTGCGCGAGGCCGAGACCGCGGTGGAGGCGGCGCTCGCGCGCCAGCGGCGCGTGGAGGCCGAGCTCGAGGCGCGCCGCGCCGCCCACGGCGAGGCGCAGGAGGCGCTCTCGGCCGTGCAGGAGCGCTACTACGAGACCGCGAGCGGGATCAGCCGCATCGAGCAGCGCATCCAGCACCAGCGCGAGCTGCGCGCGCGGCGCGAGCGCGAGCTGGAGGAGGCGCGCGCGGCGCTGGAGGCGCTGGCGGAGGAGCTCGAAGCCGAGCGCCGTCGTGCCGGGGCCGCGCGCGAGGCGCTCGCGGCGCGCGAGCCCGAGATGCGCGAGCTCGCCGCGCAGGCCGAGGCCGCCGCGCGCGCGCGGGCCGAGGCGGAGGCCGCGCTCGAGGGCTGGCGCGCGCGCTGGGAGGCCTTCCGCGCCGAGGAGGCGGAGGCTGCGCAGGCGGCCGAGGTCGAGGCCACGCGCATCGAGCACCTGGAGCGCCACGTGGCGAGCCTGGAGGAGCGGCGCGAGCGCACCGCGGGCGAGCTCGAGGGCGCGCGCGCGGCGGCCGCCGCCGCGGACGAGGCCGAGCGCCTGGGCGAGGCGGTCGCGCGCCTCGAGCGCGAGGCGCGCGAGGCGGAGGCCGCGCTGGCCCGCGCCGAGGAGGGGATCGCTGCGGCGCGCGCGCGCGTCCACGGCCTGGACGAGGCGCTGGCGCAGGCACGCGATCGCATGCATGCCCGCCGCGGCCGCCTCGCCTCGCTCGAGGCGCTGCAGCAGGCGGCGCTCGGCGAGCGCGGAGGCGCCGTGGCCGGCTGGCTCGAGCGCCACGGCCATGCGGAGGCACGGCGGCTCGCCCACGTGCTGGAGGTCGAGCCCGGCTGGGAGCGTGCCGTCGAGACCGTGCTCGGCGACGTGCTCGAGGCCGTGTGCGTGGACGACCCGGATGGCCTGCTCGAAGCGCTCGGCGAGCTCGAAGAGGGTGCGCTGACCGTGCTGCGCGCCGCACCCGCCGCCGGTGCGGGCGGCGCGGTGCCGGACGGGGATGACCTCCCCCCGCTCGCCGCGCGCGTGCGCGGGCCGCAGGCGGCGCTCGCCTTTCTCGCCGGCGTGCGCGCGGCACCCGACCTGGCCGCGGCGCTCGCTGCGCGCGCGCGGCTCGCGCCCGGCGAGTCCGTCGTCACGCCCGAGGGCGTGTGGCTGGGGCCGGGCTGGGTGCGCGTGGCGCGCGGCGAGGAGGGGCGGGCCGGCGTGCTGGCGCGCGAGCGCGAGATCGCGGAGCTGGCGGCCGCGGTGCGCGCCGACGAGGAGGAGGCCGCGCGCCTGGAGGCCGAGCTCGCCGCGGCGCGCGAGCGCCTGGCGGCCGCGGAGGCCGAGCGCGGGCGGCTGCAGGGGCGCGTGACCGAGCTGCACCGCGCGCACGCGGACGCCGCCGCGCGCCACGAGGCCGCGCGCAGCCGCGCCGAGGAGGCACGCGCGCGCGTCGCCGCCCTCGAGGCCGAGCTCGCCGAGCTGGAGCGGCGCATCGCGGACGACCGCACGGGGCTGGCCGAGGCGCGCGCGCGCCTCGAGACCCTGGCGGCCGAGCGGGAGCGCCTCGCCGGGGTGCGGGCGGCGCTCGAGGCCGAGCGCGAGCGGGTGACGGCGGCGGCGGAGGCGGCGCGCACGCGCGACCAGGCGCTGCGCGCACGGCGCCACGAGCTCGAGCTCGAGCTCGGCCGCCAGCGCGCGGCGCACGAGGAGGCCACGCGCAACCTCGAGCGCCTCGAGGCGCAGCGTGCCCAGCTCGAGGCGCGCTGCGCCGCGCTCGAGGCGCAGGCGGCCGAGGACGCGAGCCCCCTCGAGGGCCTGCAGGCCGAGCTCGAGGCGCTGCTGGAGCGGCGCGCGGCGGTCGAGCGCGAGCTCGCCGCCGCGCGCGAGGGCCTCGAGGCGCTCGAGGGCGATCTGCGCGAGCTGGAGGCCGCGCGCAGCCGCGCCGAGCGGGAGGTCGAGGCCGCCCGCGAGGCGGCGCAGGGCGCGCGCCTCGAGGCCGAGGGCGTGGCGGTGCGCGCCGAGACCGTGCGCGAGCAGCTCGCCGCCGCCGGCGCCGACGCGGCGGCGCTCCTCGAGGCGCTCCCGGCGGAGGCCGACGCCGAGGCGTGGGAGGCGCGGCTCGCCGAGATCGAGGGCCGCATCGAGCGGCTCGGGCCCATCAACCTCGCCGCCATCGAGGAGCACCGCGAGCAGCTCGAGCGCAAGCGCTACCTGGACGCCCAGCACGCCGACGTCACCCAGGCCCTGGAGACGCTCGAGAAGGCGATCCGCAAGATCGACCGCGAGACCCGCGCGCGCTTCAAGGAGACCTTCGACCGGGTCAACGCCCACTTCCAGCAGCTCTTCCCGCGCCTGTTCGGCGGCGGCCAGGCGCACCTGGAGCTCACCGAGGAGGACCTGCTGAGCGCGGGCGTGCGCGTCATGGCGCGTCCGCCGGGCAAGCGCATCAGCACCATCCACCTGCTTTCCGGGGGGGAGAAGGCGCTGACGGCGGTGGCGCTGGTCTTCGCCTTCTTCCAGCTCAACCCCGCGCCCTTCTGCATGCTCGACGAGGTGGACGCGCCCCTCGACGACGCCAACGTGGGCCGCTTCTGCGAGCTCGTGCGCGAGATGTCGGAGAAGGTGCAGTTCGTCATCATCACCCACAACAAGGTGACGATGGAGCTGGCGCACCAGCTCACGGGCGTGACCATGCACGAGCCCGGCGTCTCGCGGCTGGTGGCCGTGGACGTGGACGAGGCGGTGCGCCTGGCCGCGAGCTGAGCCGCGCCATGGAGGCGGCCCTGCGCTGGGTGCTGCTCGCCGCGGGCCTCGCCCTGGTGGCGGGCATCTGGGCCTGGGGGCTGTGGCGCGAGCGGCGTGCGGCGCGCGAGCGCGTCGCGGCCGCCCGCGCCGCGCGCGCACGGCTCGACCCCGCGGAAGCGGAGGCGGCGCTCGCCGCGCTCGAGGCCGAGGCGCGGCGCGGCGTCGGCGCGCGCGCCCCGGCGGCCGCCGACGGCGGACCGGAGCTCGTGGTGGCCGTGCACGTGGCGGTGCGCGGCTTTGCCGCGGGCCGGGCGCGCGAGCGCGAGCGCTGGTTCCGCGGCCCGGCGCTCGCGCGCGCGCTCGAGCAGTGCGGGCTGGAGCCCGGGCCGCGCCGCATCTACCATCGCATGGCGCACGGGCGGCCCGTGTTCTCGGTGGCGAGCATGATCGAGCCCGGACACCTGGAGCCCGAGGCACTGGCCGACGAGTCCTTCGCCACGCCGGGGCTCGCGGTGTTCATGACCCTGCCCGGGCCGCTGGAGGCGCGCGAGGCCTTCGACCGGATGCTCGAGACCGCACGGCGCCTGGCCGCCCATCTCGACGGCGAGCTCCTCGACGAGCGGCGCAGCGCGCTGACGCCGCAGACCGTCGCCTGGCTGCGCGAGCGCGTGGCGCAGTGGGCGCTGCGCCACGGCCTGAGGCCGGTCGCGCCATGAGCGTGCCGAAGGAGGCGGCCCGGCGCGCCGCGGAGCTGCGGCGCGAGATCGAATACCACAACTACCGCTACTACGTCCTCGACGCGCCCGTCATCTCCGACGCCGAGTACGACGCGCTCATGCGCGAGCTGCAGGCGCTCGAGCGCCGGTATCCGGAGCTGGTGACGCCGGACTCCCCCACGCAGCGCGTGGGCGCGCCGCCGCGCCCCGACATGGGCGAGGTCCGCCATCGCGTGCCCATGCTCTCGCTCGACAACGCCTTCAGCGAGGAGGAGGTGCGCGACTTCGACCGGCGCGTGCGCGAGCGCCTCGGGGTCGGGCGCGTGCGCTACTCGTGCGAGCCGAAGTTCGACGGTGCCTCGGTGAGCCTGCGCTACGAGGAGGGCGTGCTGGTGGAGGCGGGCACGCGCGGCGACGGCTACCGCGGCGAGGACGTCACGCCCAACGTGCGCACCATCCGCACCGTGCCGCTGCGCCTGCAGGGCGAGGGCTGGCCGCGCGTGCTGGAGGTGCGCGGCGAGGTGGTGATCCCCAAGGACGACTTCCGGCGCCTCAACGAAGAGCGCCTCGCGCGCGGCGAGCCGCCCTTCGCCAACCCGCGCAACGCCGCCGCTGGGAGCCTGCGCCAGCTCGACCCCAAGGTCACGGCGGCGCGCCCGCTCGCCTTCTTCCCGTGGGGCTTCGGCGAGCTCTCGGAGCCCATCGCGGAGCGCCACGCGCGGGCGCTCGAGCGCCTGCGCGGCTGGGGCTTCCGCGTCACCGAGCACCTGGAGGTGGCCGACGGCATCGAGCGCTGCCTCGAGTACTACCGGCGCATCCTGGCGCTGCGCGACGAGCTGCCCTTCGAGATGGACGGCGTGGTCTACAAGGTCGACGACCTCGCCGCCTGCGAGCGCCTGGGCTACACGGCGCGGGCGCCGCGGTGGGCGGTCGCCCACAAGCTCCCGGCCGAGGAGGCGACCACGGTGGTCGAGGACATCGTCGCCTCGGTCGGGCGCACGGGCATCATCACGCCGGTGGCGGTGCTGCGCCCGGTGCGGGTGAGCGGGGTGACGGTCACGCGCGCGAGCCTGCACAACCAGGACGAGGTCGACCGCAAGGACGTGCGCATCGGCGACACCGTGATCGTGCGCCGCGCGGGCGAGGTCATCCCGGAGATCGTCGCCGTCGTCAAGGAGAAGCGCCCGCGCGGGACGCGCCGCTGGAGGATGCCGGAGCGCTGCCCGGTGTGCGGCTCGCAGGTGGTGCGGCTCCCGGGCGAGGCGGCCCACCGCTGCATGGGCGGGCTCTACTGCCCCGCGCAGCGCAAGGGCGCGATCCTCCACTTCGCCTCGCGGCGGGCGATGGACATCGACGGCCTCGGCGAGAAGCTCGTCGACCAGCTCGTGGAGAAGGGCCTGGTCGAGGACCCGGCCGACCTCTACCGCCTGCGCAAGGAGGACCTGGTGGCGCTCGAGCGCATGGGCGAGAAGTCGGCCGCCAACCTGCTCGCCGCCATCGAGCGCAGCAAGTCGACGACCCTCGCGCGCTTTCTCTACGCCCTCGGCATTCCGCAGGTGGGCGAGGCCACGGCGCAGGCGCTCGCCGAGCACTTCGGCGACCTCGACGCCATCATGAAGGCGACGCCCGAGCAGCTCGAGGAGGTCCCGGACGTGGGGCCGGTGGTGGCGCGCGCCATCCACTCCTTCTTCCGCGAGCGCCACAACCGCGACGTCATCCGCCGGTTGCTCAAGGCAGGAGTGCACTGGCCGCGCCCGCGCCGGCGCGCCGCCGGCGCGCCGCTCGCGGGCATGACCTTCGTGCTCACCGGGGCGCTCGAGTCCATGACGCGCGAGGAAGCGCGCAGGCGCCTGGAGGCCCTGGGGGCCAAGGTGACCGACAGCGTCTCGCGCCGCACGAGCTACGTGATCGTGGGCGAGGACCCGGGATCCAAGCTCGAACGGGCCCGCGCGCTCGGCGTGCCGACGCTCGACGAGCGCGCCTTCCTCGAGCTGCTGGAGCGGCCCGAGCGCTTCAGGCGCTGAGGGGCCGCCGCGCGGGCGTCCGGATCACTTCCCGTCGGCGGCCTGCGGCTGCGGCGCGGCGCCGGCCTGCGGGGCGGGCGCCGAGGCTGCCGCCTGCCGGCGCTCGATCTTCGCCTCCTGCACCAGCCGCTCCAGGTACTGCTGCACGCGGCGGCGCTGCAGGACCTCGCGCAGACGGTCCCTGACCTGCTCGAACTCCGGCGCGGGCAGCTCGCGCACGTCCTCGAGCTGCACCACGTGCCAGCCGAAGCGCGTCTGCACGGGCGTCTTGGTGTAGGCGCCCTTCTCGAGGGCGGCCACGGCGTCGGCGAAGGGCTTGACCATCTGCGAGGGGCTGAACCAGCCGAGCTCGCCGCCCTGCTTGCCGGAGGGCCCGATGGAGTGCTTGCGGGCGAGCTCGGCGAAGTCGGCGCCCTTGTCGAGCCGGGCGATGAGCTCGCGCGCGGTCTTCTCGTCCTTGACCAGGATGTGGCGCGCCTTGTACTCCTTGCGCGGCTGCTTGGCGACCAGCTCGTCGTAGAGCTTGCGCAGCTCCTTGTCCGTGACCGGCTGGCGCCCGATCTCCTCGCGCAGCATGGTCATGGCGAGCACGTTGCGCCGCTGCAGCTCCAGCCGGCGGCGCACGTCGGGCCGCTGCGCGAGCCCCGACCTCTCGGCCTGCTGCACCAGCAGCTCCTGGGCGATGAGCTCGTCGAGGAGGCGCTTCTCGGGCAGCGGGCCGCCCGTGGGCGAGCGGCGCTCCATGCCGTAGGCCTCGAGCATGGCGCGCGTGATGGGCCGGCCGTTGACGACGGCGAGCACCTCGCCTTCGTCCTTCGCGTCCTTCGCGGCGCCCTCGGCCGCGGCGGACGCGGCCGGCGAGGGCGCGGCCGGGGCCTGTCCCTGCGGCGGTTGCGTTTGCGTGCCGGCGCGCTCGCAGGCGGCGAGGCCGAGGGCGGCGGCCATCAGGAGCAGGGGGAGCGTGGGCTTGTGGGGCATGGCCTTCCTCTGTCGGTCGGGGCGGGCCGCGGCCCGCGGATGGTGGGGCCCGCGGCTCAGGCCTCGCCGGGGGCGAGGGCCTTGATGCTGAGGGCGTGGATCTCCTTCTGCATGGCCTCGCCGAGGGCGTCGTAGACCATGCGGTGGCGCTCGATGAGGCGCTTGCCCTCGAACAGCGGCGAGACGATGGTGACGATGTAGTGGCCGCCGCCGGCGCGCGCGCCCTCGTGGCCGGCATGGCGGGCGGTCTCGTCGACGATCTCCAGGCGCTCGGGCCGCAGCGCCTGCGTCAGGCGCTCGCGGATCATCCCCACGCGCGGATCCTCGGTGGCGGTCTGGCTCATTTCGGGAACACCCTCCTGAACGGTCGGACCTCGACCTCGGCGTAGACGCCGGCCTCGCGGTAGGGGTCGGCCTGCGCCCAGGCCTCGGCCTCCTCGAGGGAGGCGAACTCGGCGACGATCAGGCTCCCGGTCCAGCCGGCGGGCCCCGGGTCCTCGGCGTCCACCGCCGGGAACGGGCCGGCGAGCAGCAGCCGGCCCTCCTCCTGCAGGGCCTCGAGGCGGGCCAGATGGGCGGCGCGCGCCTGCCTGCGGCGCTCGAGGCTGCCCGGGGCGTCGCGGCCGATGATGGCGTACCACATCAGGCGCCGTCCTCACCGCGCGGCTCGAGGTGCCGCGCGAGCCACAGCCCCTGGCCCACCACGAACAGCAGGGTCAGGCCGACGATGCCGAAGAGCTTGAAATCCACCCACACGTCGGTGGGGAAGCGGTAGGCGACGTACAGGTTGAGCGCGCCGACGAAGCCGAAGAACAGCGCCCAGCCGAGGTTGAGACGCCGCCACACCTCGGAGGGCAGGGCGATCTCGCGGCCCATGACGCGCTCGACCAGCGTGCGTCCCCCGAAGAGCTGGCTGCCGAGGAAGGCGAGCGCGAAGAGCCAGTTGAGCACCGTCGGCTTCCACTTGATGTAGAGCTCGTCGTGGAGGAGCAGCGTCGCGCCGCCGAAGACGACGATGAGGCCGAGCGTGACCAGGTGCATGGCCTCCACCCGGCGGTGGCGCAGCCAGTGCAGCCCCACCTGCAGCCCCGTCGCGGCGATGGCCGCGCCCGTGGCGACGTAGATCCCGGCCAGCTTGTAGGCGGCGAAGAAGACCAGGACCGGAAAGAAGTCGTAGAGCAGCCTCATGGGACGGAAATCCTACGGCATGGGGCCCGCGCGCGCCATCGCCCCGGGGCGCCCTCAGTGCAGGCCGCCGCCCCCGTGGCGGGCGTGCCAGCGCGCCATGACCGCACGGACGTGCGGGGGATAGCCGAGGCGGTCCATCTCGCGCATGCCCTCGGCGAAGAAG